>JAGCWG010000237.1 GCA_017961965.1 Bacteroidaceae bacterium
ACTTGGATGAACGCTCGCTACTTCCTTACAAAGACGTTGCCTCTCCTGTTCAATCCAAAGGCATCCGAGAGCGCCATGCGCAACGGCAAGCCAGCACTTGCCAAGACGGGGCAGGAACAGCAGTTCACCCCAAGTGTCATGGCACGTCTCTTCCCACGTCCTATTCTCTCTCCAGAGTATGGTAAGGAGGAAGGTACCGTCACGTTCCGTTTCAAGGCAGAGAATGCCAAGCAGGTGATGCTCGACGGCGAAATCGTTTCTTCGCCTAAGGCCATGCAGAAGGATGCAGACGGTGTGTGGAGCATAACGCTCACAGGCATAGTACCTGACACTTACCGTTACTGCTTCGTGGTGGACGGCATGCAAGTGGCAGACCCAAACAGTCTGTGGCTGTCTCCTGACTATGGGGGCTTTAAGTACAGCATTGCAGAGTTCCCTACTGCACGTTACAACATACAGAACATGAGTGCTGACATGGCTCACGGCGAGGTTAAGGTCAATGGTATTAACTATCAGTCGATAGACTACGTCTCTCCAGGCTTCGGACGGGCTAAGCGTTCGTACCGTTGTAACCTTATCAGTGGCTTGAATGACAGCTATGAGAGCTGGATTAAGGTGGGGCACGTCAATCTCATTGCCGACAGACTCGTGGCTGAAGGAAGGATATATCCCGTTTCGTTCTACTGCTTACAGGCATCTTACCGTGAAGGTGAGACCTTGCCTGCTTTCTACTCTGGCAACTTCACCTCATGGGTTGATGGCAGGAAGGAGATTGAACGAACTCTCCTTCGCTATTTCGGTACTAAGAACGTGGCTCCTGAGGATGCAAAGGTTGCGGAAAAGTACTTGTTCATGACTGGAAACTAAACTAATATCCTAAATAGACTACAATATGAAATCACAGACTTTATCATTAGCCCTTCTGTTCATCTGTCTGTCGGCAGGTGCACAGAAGGCAAGCAAGATTCCTTTCTGCTATTCAGTTGAGAATACGGGTGCCAAATACGAGGCACCTGCCATGCCGTCAGTTGACCAACTGCCTGTCGTCAAGTCACTGCCTGACCCTCTCGAGTGGTCAGATGCAAGCAAGGGCAAGGTCGGCAAGTTCAGCAACTGGTCACGCCGTCGTGCAGAGATAGCCAGTGAGATACAGCACTACGAGATAGGTGAGAAGCCAGCCGTCAGCAAGGAGCAGGTCAAGGCACGAATGAGTGGGGATACGCTCATAGTTGACGTTACGGTAGGAGGTAACACCATAACTATCTCCAGCGTCATCACTTACCCTACTCATGGCAAGGCACCCTACCCACTGCTCATCGGCTCAAGCCGTATCTCCCTGCCCGGTGAGGTGTTCCTTGACCGCCCGATTGCCACTATGAACTTCAACGAGCGTCAGGTCAACGGTTACTCACAGTTCCGTGGCAACACCGACCGCACCACTTATCCTTTCGTGCACCTCTATCCACACCTCATCGACAATGGTGCGTACAGCGAGTGGGCATGGGGATTCAGTCGTCTCATCGACGGTCTTCAGCAGCTCGGTCCAAAGGTGACCAAGATAGACACAGAGCGCATTGCAGTCAACGGATGCTCGTATGCCGGTAAGATGGCACTCTTCTGTGGTGCTTTCGACGAGCGCGTCTCACTGGTCATAGCGCAGGAACCGGTAGGTGGTGGCGCAGCTGCCTGGCGTGTGTCACACACCATGGAGGGAGTTGAGGACCTCGACCACACCGATTATCACTGGTTCAAGGAGTCACTTAAGGAGCAGTTTCATGAGGATAATGTTTATAAGCTCCCTTACGACCATCATGAGCTTGTTGCCATGGTCTGTCCGCGTGCCATCTTGCTGCTTGGCAATCCAGACTACAAGTGGCTTGCTGACGAGTCCATGCGACAGAGCTACGAGGCAGCCCGCAAGGTGTGGGATGCCTTCGGTATTGGCGACCGCATCGACTGTAGCATCGTAGGAGGCCATCCTCACTGCCAACTGCCAGAGTCGCAGTACGACATCGTGCGTAAGTATATTGACAAGTATCTTATAAGAAAGTAGTAACACCAGTCCAACACCTCCATACATTTTGGTGAGTGGTTGGAGAATTTACAATGAATTAAAACGCATATAAGAGAAAGTGCTCCCTGAAGTTGAGTAATACAAGAAAAATGAACTTGCAAACCTCGATACTATTGAGGTTGCCAACCTTTATAATATAAGGGTTACCAACCGTTATAGTATAAGGGTTGCCAACCGATATAGTATGAGGGGTTTTTAACATTTAAAAAAGCAAGTGCTCAACTTGCTTCCTTATGGGAGTAAAAGGAAATAAAAAGTGTTGATTAGTTCCTAACTTTTTATGCTGTCTTCGCTTAATTCATCCTTAATCTCTTTGTTGCTCTACTATTATTTATTATATTTGCAGTCAAAATACTTTAACTGACACAGCAGGCGCAAGTTGGCTTGCTCTAAAACATATAGTGATGAAAAAAATTAAATCAATCTTGGCAATAGCCCTTGCCACATCAATGCCACTCTCAGCACAGAAGCAGATGTCTGCTCCACAGGGAGGTAAGGCAATCAGTGACGAACTCATCGGTATCTTCTTCGAGGATATCAGCTTTGCAGCCGACGGAGGACTCAATGCGGACTTAGTGCAGAACGGCTCGTTCGAGTATAACCCAACCGTTCGTGACGGATGGGGACCTGGCACAAGCTGGCGCTTTGAACGCCCCGGACACTCAGCTGGATACATAGCAGCCAAGTCACTGTCTCCTATCCACTCAAACAATCCGACATACATGCGCATCTTCGCTGAGCGCATCGGTCATTACTATGATTATGACGGTTGGACCGGAGTAGGAATGAGAAACGACGGATATAACGGAATGAACATCAAGGCAGGTGCAAAGTACGACTTCTCCGTATTCATGCGTAACGTGTCAGGCAAGGGAAAGCCTGTCCGCATCGTACTTGTGGGCGACAAGCGTGCAGTACTTGCCGAGGCTACGATAAACGTTTACGACACAGAGTGGCAGAAGTACTCTGCCGTCCTCACTGCCAATGCAGACTGCAAGAACGCCAACCTTCAGATTCTCATGCTCGAAAAGGGAGAACTCGACGTCGATATGGTATCACTCATGCCAGAAGACACTTACAAGGGACATGGCATCCGTAAGGACCTTGCAGAGGCTCTCGAAGGTCTCGACCCTAAGTTCATGCGTTTCCCTGGAGGCTGCGTGGTACACGGAGGCGGTGATGGTTTCTGGAACACATACCGCTGGAAGACTACTGTAGGACCAAAGGAGACACGCAAGGCACTCAAGAACACTTGGGGTTACAACCAGTCTATGTCTGTAGGTTACTTTGAGTACTTCCAGTTATGCGAAGACATGGGCATGCAACCATTGCCAATCCTTCCTTGTGGAGTAAGCTGCCAGGGAGTTAACGGCGGTTGGGGCATGAAGAACCAAGCACAGGAGGTAGTGCCTATGGACGAGATGGACGAGTGGGTACAGGATGCTCTCGACCTCATCGAGTGGGCTAACGGCGACGTGACTACCAAGTGGGGAAAGGTTCGTGCTGAAGCCGGACATCCAAAGCCTTTCAATTTGAAGTACCTTGGCATTGGTAATGAAGAGAAGATAACTCCAGAGTTCGCTGAGCGCTTCAAATATATGTACAACAAGGTGATGGAGAAGTATCCTGACATTGTGATTGTCGGTACCGCAGGTCCTGGCTCTCACAAGGGTAACCCTGACTACGATAACTCATGGAAGCTTGCAGAGGAAATAGGACTCCCAATCATTGATGAGCACTACTATGACCCACGTCAGCAGTTCATCGACTCTCGTCAGTATGATAGCTACCCTCGCAATCGTAAGACAAAGGTATATCTCGGAGAGTATTCAGTGCAGGACCGCAGCCACGGAATGATGAACCAGTGGGGCGATGCACTTGCAGAGGCTATCTACCTGATGCACGTTGAGCGCAACGCTGATGTAGTGACTATGACTTCATACGCACCACTCTTTGCTTACAAGCACAACACCAACTGGAATCCAGATTTGATTTACTTTGACAATGAACGTCCTTTCTACACATGTAGCTACTACGTGCAGCAGATGTTCGGACAGTCTTCTGGTAACTACTTCTATGGCGACTGCGTCAAGTTTGCTAATGGCGAGAACGAGTTTGATAACCATCTCCTTGGTCAGTCCGTTATTCTCAACACAAAGACTCGTGAACTCTTTGTCAAGGTAGCCAACAATACTGCCGACAAGAAGACTGCCACTGTCAACCTCTCACGTTTCTCAATCAAGCCTAACGCTGTGAAGACTACTCTCTCAGGCAAGCTTGACGATGAGAATAACTACGACAAGCAGCCAGTCGTTCCAGTGAAGGAGAATATCAAGGTGAAGAAGAACATGACTATCGAGCTTGAGCCTTACTCAGTGCAGATGATCAGCATGAAGCTCTAAGATGACAACCATACCCGACCTCCCAAAGGAGATGATAATTGGTTATATTGTAGATTGAGATACAATTGACAATGTGAAAGGGGGACTATTGTTACATATTATGATAAAAAGGAAACATTCTGTGTAATGTTTCCTTTTTTTTATGCCTAATTTTGTACTGGTTTTATGGATGCTTTGCTATTTGAGAACGTACCGACCCCGTATTGCCTCATTGTCTTGCAGCCAATATCCATGCAATCGATTGGGAAGTAACAACTAATATTAATACCATATATCAAAATGAAAAAAATATCAATACTTTTTGCATTCTGTATGTTGTTCATCGCATCATACGCCTACAAGCAGGTAAAAGTGGACATCACGGTCAACGGAAAAAGCCGCAACATGGTCGTGTTCACACCTACTACCGTTACCGAAAACCTACCACTCATGATTGTCACACACGGCATGAATCAGGACCCGGAGTATCAGTATGGTTCTGACAAGCTCTACACACTTATCGACACCGAAAAATTCATCGTTGCATATCTCCGTAGCAACGGCAGCACATGGGACACAGGAGGAACGGGTGATACAGACTTCGTGCTCCAGACTATTGATGAGATGTACAACAGGTACAAGATTAACAAGGCACGTGTCTATTGGTCAGGTTTCTCCATGGGAAGTATGCTCATTTACCATAGCCTCACACAGAGTACAGCCAAGGTGATGGGCAAGATAGCAGCCTTTGCTCCTACAAGCGGTATTCAGTTCTCTGAGTCACCATGGAACAACATAAAGAATTCAAAGAAACCGATACATCTTCTCCATTGTCACGCATACGGGGATGATGTCTTTGGATATGAGAAATATGGCATCCATGCTTATGTAGAGAATGTAGCTAAAGCTAACGGAAACGTTACCTGCAAGGTAACTAATGGTTACAGGACTCCAGCAGGTAAGACTGGTAAAAAGGAAGTATGGACAACAACGGAAAATGACGGAGAGGTTGTTCTATTCTCTTACGACAATGGCGGACACTGGCCTACAGAACAGAATGCCAAGGAGATATGGAACTTCTGTAAGAGATTTTCCAAACTTACTCCATAC
This sequence comes from Bacteroidaceae bacterium, assembly GCA_017961965.1. The sequence continues at coordinate 5,566 of JAGCWG010000237.1, forward strand.
GAGGAATTTGTGCAGACTTACAACAGGGCAAAGGCTCTGCTCAAGGAGTGGGAAAACATTCCTGAGATTAACTCCAAAAATGTCTATAAGTCTCTTACAGATATGATCAACGGCTATGACGTAGAATCCATGAAGACAGTATCGGTCAAAGACCTCAACTACCAGACGTCATACCTTGCCCGCTATATCACAGCATTCAACAAGCAAGTGGACAACCTTGCCAATACCGTCAACAGCGGTTCAATGACTCAGCCTACCGAGTTCGACCCGAACTTCCATATCTACCTCTGCTTCGGTCAGTCCAACATGGAAGGCAATGCTGCTATCGAGGCAATCGACCGTGTGGGCGTAGATTCCCGATTCCGTATGATGGCAGGAGTTAATATGCCGTCCTCTTCACGCACGAAGGGTAACTGGTACGTGGCTTATCCTCCGCTGTGCCGTAACAATACAGGACTTACTCCAGCAGATTACTTCGGACGTGAGATGGTGGCTAATCTTCCAGAGGAAATAAAGGTGGGAGTCATTAATGTGGCAGTTGGCGGTGCTGGTATCGACCTCTTTGACGAGGACAAGTGCGCTGACTACATCAGCAGGGAGGCTGACTGGTTCAAGGCATACTGCAAGGAATACAACAACAATCCGTTCCGAGAACTTGTGAACCTTGCAAAGAAGGCACAGAAAGTAGGAGTGATAAAAGGTATCCTATTGCATCAAGGATGTACCAATAACGGTCAGCGCGACTGGCCAGTACGTGTGAAGCGAGTGTATATCCGCCTACTAAATGAGTTAGGTCTCAATGAGGAGGAGTGCCCATTGCTCATAGGCGAGCTATTGCGTCAGAATGTTGGAGGCATCTGCTATGGACATAACTCTGTAATTGGCTGGACACACAATGTCATTCCTAACTCCTATGTCATCTCATCTCAGGACTGCCCTGCAGCATCGGACGGTCTCCACTTCACGGCTGAAGGCTACCGTATGATTGGCAAACGCTATGCACAGCAGATGCTCAGCCTTCTTGGTACTAAGAAGACTATTGATTTCGACTCTGATGCTGACCCGTTCCCACGTACAAAGGAAGACTTCAACCCTTCACTCTACGTGCCTGGCACAGTCGCAAAGTCAACAAATTTCATGTCCTTCAAGTCTGATGAGGCTAACTTCGGAGGCTGGCGCTACTCAAAGGGAATTGACTTAAGTGACAGTAAGTACCTTGTCCTTGGATTCTACCGTGCGCCTGCAGCAAAGAAGTGTCACCTGCGTATCTATGATACAGATGACTACCTCAATCCTTATGCCGATGTCTTGTTGTCAAGCGAATCCGAAGTAATCGACTTAACTACTCTCAAGCGTACAGACGGCAAGGCTCTCGACCTGTCGCATATATATATGGTGGGATTCTATTTAACTGAGAAGTCTTCACTCTATGTCACTAATGCATACCTTAGCAATGACGGTGTCACCCCAACTGCCATTCTCAGCGTGAAAGATGATACCGACACTAAGGACAATGGTGTTTACTATGACATGATGGGACGAAAAACAGTAAATCCTCACAATGGTCTCTATATTTTAAACGGTAAGAAGGTAATTGTAAAATAAATTGTTTATCTTTGCACTTGCAATTTTAAATAATTGGGGAGCGATGCGATGTGCTGTAGCAAACCGACCAAACTCTCCGTAACAATCCTTTTATGAATATCTCTATTACTAACACTGTTTTAACCACATTTGCAAAAACGCTGAAAACCCTCGCTTTCATTGTCTGTGCGCTGCCAATCGTATGTGCAGAAGCACAGAATGTAATACCATTGACATCGAAGCAGGGATTACGAAATAGTCAGGTACGCGATATCTATCAAGACTCACGTAACAACGTGTGGATTGGCACACAAGATGGACTCTATAGGTACGACGGAGCGAAACTTCGTGGATACTATCATGACAAGCATGATGACAAGTCACTTGGTTTCAACTACGTTGTCTGCTTGATGGAGTATGACCATGATCGTGTACTTGTTGGAACAAAGAGAGGTCTGTACGAGTATGATTACCGTACAGACTCTTTCCGTTTCCTTCCATTCCTGTCAGAGAACAAGGATACTCTGCACTTGCATGTCTTCTCGCTTTGCAAGATGAAGGAGAAGGAGGTTGCTGCTTCGGTCGGCATCTTCGGAGGGTACAGCATCGTAGAGGAGGACGGTAGGCTGTGCTGCAAGCAGAGTACAGAATACATCACGTCGAATGTATCGTGCACCCAGTTACTTAGCAACTCCAAGGGCGACCTGTTTGCTGTGAACGATATGCACGAACTCCTTGTGAGAAAGAATGGTGCTAAGTCGTACACCCGTGTGAGCAGGACCTATGACATCGTTGCTATGTGCCTTGGAGATGATGACAATGTGTATGTCGGAACGCTCCACAACGGACTACTCCGTTGTGACCTTCAGAATATGCAACTCGTCAAGGTGTCACCTGAGAACGAGAACTTTGTCACATCCTCAGTCGTCAATGTCGAAAACGGACTAATAGGTGTGTGTACAGATGGTCAGGGTCTGAAGCTATATAATGTCCATACGGGCAGGTTTACTCAGAGTAATGTACGTACTCCTGCGTTTGATTTTACTCAGTCAAACGTAAAGGATGTGCTTTTCGATAACAAGTCAAACCTATGGATCGGTATCTTCTGGAAGGGTGTGTTTGTGATGCCTTTCAGTCGTACACCGTTCTCTTACGTGGGTCGTAACTCTTCATCAACCAATGTTATAGGCACAAATTGTGTGACTGCCGTAGCTGATAAGGGACATGAAGGTCTTTGGGTGGCAACCGACAACTGCGGTCTCTACCAGATAAGTATGGACGGAAGCACGGGTAGTCATGTAGAGGGACTTCCAACGACTATCTCGGCTATCTGTCAGGACAATGACGGTAACATGTATATCGGCTCCGCTATTGGAGACTGTATGCAGTTCAACACCCGAACGGGAAAGGTAGTGAACTTGTCAAAGACCCTCAAGAATGCATATAACCTGTCAAACTCATATGCCGTGGATATAGATTTTAATGGTAACATCTGGTTCGGTAACATGGGTAACGGTGTGAGTGTTTACAATCCACGACTCAATCATGTTGAAACTTTCACCGCCACGGCTAACACTGGCGTACCTAAGAAGAGCCGTGTGTTTGTCAATGCGTACGTCAAGAGCCTCAAGGTCAACGGCACTACTCTCTGCGTGGGTACTGCGGACGGCTTGGAGATATTTTCCATCGGTAAGGGATACAACCTGAAGGCTGTAGCGCGTTGTGGTGTTGGCCTGCAGATAAACGCAATACGTGTCGATGCCAGCGGTGTCGTGTGGGCTGCTACGACCGAGGGACTTCTCAAGTGGAAGCCTGGTGACAATGACAAATGCAAGATATACACCATGGACGATGGACTCCCAAGTGATTTCGTGGCAAGTCTTGAAATACCTGAGAGCGGACATACGATATGGCTGTCAACTCATCACGGCATTTGTTGCTTTGACCCAGTGAAGGGCAGGGCAATACACAACTATTTTGAAGTCGATGGTCTGCAGGATGAGGAGTTCGCTGACAATGCGTCAATGCTGAAGGATGGAGTAATATACTTTGGTGGTATCAACGGACTGACTTATTTCCGTCCAGACGAGGTTGTTTCATCAACCGGAACAGGTGCTAATGCAGGTGACATCGACATACAGATAGTAGATTTCTATGTGTTCGGTAAAAGTATCAGTGGCGGTCAGAAGTCAGGTTCATACACGGCTTATGAAGGCTACATAGCTGATGCAAGCCGTGTTGACTTGTGCCACACGGACAATACCTTCAGTATCGACCTTGCAGTCATGAACATATCTGGTCACGGTATCCGCTACGAGTATTCCATAGATGGAGGCGACTGGGTTAGCCTTGGCGTTGACCAGCACACGGTATCTTTCATCAACATGGCTCCTGGTACCTACGTAGTCAAGGTTCGTGCACTGCACAGTGACGTTGCGCTATCGGAGAAGGAACTGACCATCTGTGTCCATCCTGCATGGTACGCTACTGACACCGCGAAGATTATCTATTGTCTCCTATTTATGGTCATAGCGTATCTCATATCTCTTCAGGTAAAGGAACGTCTTCGTGCTCGTAAGGTTCTTGAGCATCACAGACAGAAGGAACAACTCAACGAGGCACGTATCCAGTTCTTCATGAATATTAGTCACGAGATACGAACTCCTATGACGCTCATACTCTCTCCACTCGAGAAACTTATGAACATTGATAAGGACGAGGTGCACCAGCGCAACTACAAACTGATGTTCCAGAATGCACAGCGCATACTTCGTCTCATAAACCAGTTGATGGATGTTCGTAAGATTGAGAAGGGTGAGTTTACTATAGAATATACTAAGGTTGAGGCTGTGTCTTTCCTTCAGGGACTCTTCGAGGTGTTCGAGATAAGCGCACGCTCACGCAACATTACTTATGAGTTCCGACATGATATGGACAAACTTGACGTGTATGTCGATGCTCAGAGCCTTGACAAGATTGTTATGAACTTGCTCAGTAATGCCTTCAAGTTCACAGCCGACGGAGGAAAGATTTCACTTGTTCTCTCATCTCCTGATGCACAGTCGTTCACTGTGGAGGTGATAGACGACGGTGTCGGTATTCCAGACGAGGAGAAGACCAAGGTGTTCCGTCGCTTCTATTCTTCGCATCATCAGAATGGTTACATAGGCACAGGCGTCGGACTCAACCTTACGTACCTGCTTGTCGGACTGCACAACGGTACTATCGAGGTGCGTGATAACCCTGCCGGACATGGTACTGATATGTTCGTACAGTTGCCTGTAGGTGAAGAGCCAAAGGTAACTACTGCAACGGACAGTCTTGCAACTGTCGTGGATGTAGAACAAGAACCAACTGTCAAGCCGGGTGAACCTGAGATAGCACCTACCATTGTGCAACCAACTGCCACAAAACGTAGTGGAAAGAAGTACAACGTGGTGGTTGTCGATGATGAGATTGAAATACGCCAGTATATCCGCACAGAGTTTGAGGCCGAGTACAACATCACTGAGTGTGGCAACGGTAAGGAGGCTTGGGACTATGTGCTCAAGAACCCAGAGTCCGTTGACCTCGTAATATCAGATATCTCCATGCCTATGATGGATGGCGACGAGTTGTGCAAACGCGTCAAGGCAAACTACAATACGTGTCAGATTCCTGTGGTACTGCTTACTGCAAAGGCTACTGATGCCGACCGCATTGCAGGAGCAGTGAGCGGTGCTGATGCCTATGTGACTAAACCGTTCAACCTTGAACTTCTCCGTGCAACGGTTAGTAACTTGCTCATGTCGCGTGTCGCACTTAAAGGTAGGTACGGTTCAGACATGGTGAAGGAGAGCACCATAGAGAAGATTGAGGTTGTTTCGCCAGACCAACAGTTCTTGGAGAAAGTAAACAAGTTAATCAGCAAGCACATTGACGACCCTGATATGTCAGTGGAGTCCATTGCCGACACAATAGGCTTCAGCCGAGTACACTTCTACCGTAAGATAAAGGAACTCACAGGTCAGACTCCGCTCAATTACGTAAAGACAATTCGTCTCCAGCAAGCGGCGCGTCTCCTTGTCGAGAACAAGATGGACGTGACAGGTGTCAGTGTCGCAACAGGATTCCGCACATTGTCAACCTTCTCAACCAGCTTCAAGGAACTTTATGGCATGACACCATCAGAGTACGTGAAGGAGCATAGGCAATAAACGCATCAGCTCCTCTACTTGCCCCTTCTCCATCTATGGGGAGGGTGACTAA
>JAGCWG010000021.1 GCA_017961965.1 Bacteroidaceae bacterium
AAGGTTTATACACACTGTATTTATCTGAGCCTTCCGATTTGAAATTGCATATTTTGACATTGTTAGCGTTGGAACGATAATCTATCATTCCAAAGATAGTGTCATTCTGATTAGTAATGATGTAACCATGTTCTGGGTTTTCTCCTGCAAAAGCGATTACGGACAATAATACGGAGAATAATAAAATAACTCTTTTCATTTGAATTGTTAGTTATAAGATTGTAAAAACATGTGCAAAGGTAGAAAAAAAATCGCATAATAAAGATAACAAGTAAAAAGTTAATTGAAAAATTTTAATTGTCGATTATACTTAACGACATAATTTTTCAATTAACTTTTTACTCGATAGTTTGGGGAACTATTACCTACTGTGCCCTATACGAGCTTGGGGCGATACCGAAGTGGCGTGTGAAGTTACGGTGGAATGTCACATAGCTTGCTATTCCACATTCCATTGCGATAGCTTCAATGGTGTATTCTGGATGTTCCTTGATGAGCTGGGCTGCATATTCAAGGCGGAGCGCTGTGATGTACTCCTTGAAACTGTTGCCTGTGTATGCCTCAAACTTCTTGGTAAATGTTCGTTTCTGTATGTGCAGTTCGTCGAGGAGTGTGTCACGGTTGAAGTTTATGTCTGTGAAGAGCTTGCGTGAGGTAAGCTCGTAGATGAAACGCTCGATGCAAGTGAGGTCTTCTGCTACGGCTGTCTCGGTTGGTGCTTCGACATTCTTCTGCTCTTCTTCTGTTTCACCATTGATATCATCATCTATATACTCAAGTTCATCGTTGAGCGATGGAATAGGGCGTTTGCCATACTTCTCGTTTTCAAGCTCAAGCACTTTCTGCTTGTACTTGATGAGTTTGTCTATATTGTGAGCCAGAGCCTGATTCTTGTGCTTGACAGTTCGATAGCGCATCACTAAGATGATAGATGAGATGATGATGGCAAGGATGATGATGCACACGATAACCATGTAGAAGCGTTGGCGTATGAGAATCTCGTCCTTTTCCTTCACCTTGTAGAGGGTGTCAAGCTCGCCACTCATATCGGAAATCTCCTCGGAGAACATGGTGAGTGCAATGGAATCCTCGTAGTTGGAAATCGTCTCCTGGCACTCGTATGCCTTCTTCCAATTGTTCTGTGCTTTATAGAATGTAAGGAGACAGTACATCTGGTCGTCCTTTGCGCCTATGTTGTCAATGTATGTCTTGGCTGTCTTATAGTCCTCGTCGGCTATGCTCAGGAGAGCCTTGATGACCTTGTCGTCTGTCGTGATGAAGAAATTGTTTTGTTCCCTCTTTGTCATATATGTCTTTGCAGATTCCTTGAAGTTAGGAATGTCCCCCATCTCGTAGTATGCTTTACTCAAGGTGTAGTACATGTCAGGAAGGGTGTTGTTGTATTGAATTGCAATCTTTATGTTCTTGATACAGTTCTCGTAGTCACGGACATTGAGATAGTTGATGGCAAGTTGGTTGTAAATATAAGCTTTTGAGTTGCTGTTTGGGTTCTCCATCATGTCCAGACATTCCGCTGCCTTGAGGCCATATTCGATGGCTTGCTGTGGCGAGCGCCTGGCTGTGTAGTAGTAGCACATTGACATATATCCGAAGTAGATGCCTTGAATGTCATCGTTTTCTTTTGCCTCTTTGAGTATCTCCTGTACAGTTGTTAGGGCATGGTGCCAATGGCGGTTTATGTGGTAGAACATTACCCTTCCCAATTTCTCTGTGTAGTAGAACTGCATGGCTTTGGCTTCCTTTGCCAATGTCATTGTACGGTTGTTGTGGTAAATGTAGCTTGCAGAGTCGTTTTTCGCAAAAGCATAGTGGCTTCTTATCTGTGAAGCAAACATTTTTAGGTACTGGTTATTGAGTGTTTGAGCTTTGATGTCCATTGAGTCGGCAAATTCCAATACCCAATTATCGCCAATCCTACGATTGGCTAACATATATCGTTCATACAATTCGTTTGGAACATTCTTCCAATACTTATCTATTTCCTCGGCATTGGCGCCGAGCACTATTGATATAAACAATAGTTGAAGTAGGACGATTTTTTTCAATAATTCTTTCATCTGAGGGTACGTTTTTAGAACAGTTGTTTTTTATTCCTTGTAAGGATTTATGGACAAAAATACACATATTTTCATAAAACACCAATTGAAAAGAAAAAAAAATGCAATAATTCGGAAATAAGTTGTAAAATGATACTGTTTCGGACAATTTCAATAGTATTTTGTTATTATTCAATTGATATGTATGATTTTTTTATTTTTTTAATCGTTTACGCACAAAAAAACTGTTCCAAATACGATTACTCGCTTTTGGAACAGTATTGGGATTTTAAAAATAGATGATAGAGATAGAAAAAGCTATTATAAGTGTATTAATGAAAATTATCTGGTTTATTACAATCTTTTGTTATTACAATCTTTGGAAAGTGGGTGCATGCGCACCACATATATTTATATCAATACATTTCAGACATTACCCATTTGTTTAGGGAATCTGTGTGTGTTGTGTACGATGTTTCTTTGTTTGATTTACGATCGACTTCAACTGAAGTGTCGTTGTCTGCTACATTGTCTTCTGGTATCATTGAGATGAGAAAGATACATGAGTAGAAGAGAAGGAAGTAAATTAAAGCTTTCATAATAATTTGCGTTTTTTTAGTTATGGTCCTGAAGAATTATGAACATTTATTATTCTCTATAAGTGACCCCAATTTTGTTTAACGTATGCAAAGGTAGTAAGTCTGGAGAAAATAACATTTCATTTTCGACCCAATATGTTTCATTTTTGAGATTTAAAACTTTTTCATCGTCTCATTTTGCGTTATAAATGAAAATCGAGACATCTGAAATCTATTTAAAGTGTCAGAAACGGAATTGCGTGTTACATTCACACCGTTTTTGTCTCTGTTTTAACTTTCATTATGAACGCTGACGTGGTGTGATTATAATAATGGCATATCAACGGCCTCTGGGGCTTATGATATGCCATTGTTGTTTTTACGGAGTTATGGCAATTGCCATTTCCTAAGTTTGCTTTAGTGGTGGTTACTCTGCGCTAATGCTGTCTGCCTCTGCACCTGTACGTGGCTTTGCGTAGTAGTATGTGTCAATGTAGCTTTGGTATGTTCCCCAATCGTAGTTTTCGACTTTTGTCATTGTGAACTGGTTCATGGAGTCGCCGATACTTCCGTAGAAGCTGGTTCTGCTCATGTGGTAGTCATAAATGACTGTGTTAAGGTAAGGTCTGTCTTCATATACCAGAGTGATGTTGCCGTCGTTGATTTCCCACTTGAAATATGAGAACTGTTCTGGAATAGGACATCCACCGGGTCTTCCGTATGTGGAAGTGAAGTAATCAATCTGATAACCTTTTCCGTGATTAGTGAATGGAGTGTTAATAAATTCGAGAACAGTGTAGTCTGCACTCCATCTCTTTGTGTGAGTGTCATTCTCATAGAACATGAAAAAGTTGCCTTCCCATGTTCCGTCAAGGTTGGATGCTTTCATCTCGTCCTTATCACATGATGTAAGCGAAAGTGCGCTTACCATTACAAATATGAGCATTTTAGCCCAAGCATAAATTGATTTCATTTTGTTTTAATTAAATTAATAAAAATTGTGTTTATATTTTGGAAGAATGTTTTGTTCTGAATTCCAAACATTAATTTATTCAAGTTTAGCTTGTAGTTAAATTGAAGTTAAAATGGAGTTATATAGGAAGTTAAAAAGACGTTTGATCGTTTGCGGATTATCTTGTAAAACCACTTTGCGATTGACATTCGTCTTTTTACTCCACTTTAACTACTCTTTAACTCCTTTTTAACTCCTTGCAAGTAAAGCGTCAGCTGAACTTGTGAAACTTGAATTAATTTATTTATTCCCTCATCCTGACGATTCCGATGCTTATCTCATAGAGCAACCATATCGGTAATGCTACGATGAAGAGGGTGATGATGTCGGTAGTTGGTGTGATTACAGCTGATACGATGAGTATTGCAACAATAGCATGGCGACGGTACCGTGACATCCATGATGACTTGAGAAGTCCGAAGCGTGCAAGCAACCATGAGAGGACTGGTATTTCAAAGACGATACCGAATGACACGGAAAGCATCATCAGGGTGTCGATGTACGAGCTGATGGTCAACATATTGTCTATGTCCTCACTTACTTGATATTGTCCGAGGAAACGGACGGTAAGTGGGAATATGAGAAAATAGTTGACGAGCATGCCTACGAAGAACATTGCGTATGCCGCCATGGTGAGACGTATGGAGTACTTACGCTCGTTTTCATAGAGCGCAGGAGATATGAAGCCGAACAATACATATATAATATATGGTGAGGCTGCTATCACTCCTACGCACATTGCCACCTTGATGTGGATAAGCATCTGTTCTGCCAATCCTGTATTGATGAGGTGAAGCGAGAATTGTTCTGCCCCCAACAGTTTATAGATGATGAAGTCGCTATGGCATGGTGCAAGGATGATGTCGAACAGCGGTTCTTTGAGACAGAACGCCACTACACTTGCGATTGTTACTGATGCCACGATGCGCCATAGGCATCCCCTTAGTTCGTCGAGGTGATCCCAGAACGTCAGCTCATTGCTCATCTTCTTTCTTCTTCTCCTCGCCAACTCCGTTCATTCCGTCCTTAAAACTCTTCACTCCTTTGCCAAGTCCGTGCATGAGTTCAGGTATCTTCTTACCTCCGAAGAGGAGAAGAATTATCACGACTATTGCTATAATCTCTGTTGTTCCAATCATATTGAGTCTTTTTTAAGTTACTATTAGGTGACTTTGCCGGCATCGACAAAGCGGTACGGTCATTGCTCTTGGCTTGTTTCTGGCTCTGATGGCAACATGGCTTCCTCCTCCACAAGTGGTATTGGATTCTTGTCGCTCTGCTTTGCACCAAGTTTGAGGAGCATATTTGCTGTGACGAGGATGCTCTGTCCCTGAGGTGCAAGTTTTTTCTCGCCATCGTCGTAAGCCTTCTGTGCGCTTTCGAGAGCCTTGCCTATGGCTTGGTAACGCTTAACGAACTGACCTACGCGGTCAATCATGTCGTTGGCAAGCTTGAATACCTTCTCGTGGTTCTGTGCCTGAGCTATCTGTGTCCACGTGAGGTTAATGATGCGAAGTGCGGCAAAGAGTGTCTGCTCGTCGGCTATGAACACATTCTTCTCCATTGCCTTACGCCATAGATCGGGTTGTGCGTTGAGAGCCGTCCACAGGGCACCTGTGTTTGGCACGAACATGATTACATAATCCATCTTCACCTTTGGTGCCTGTATGTAACCTGCATAATCTTTCTCGGACAGTTCCTTAACGTGTTTGTTTATGCTCTCTATATGTGCCTTTAATGCTCGCTGACGTTCTTCCTCTGTCTCGGCGTTCACGTAATCCATGTAGTCGGACATTGACACCTTAGAGTCGATGATGACTTCTCGCTTCTGGTCGAGGTGCATGATGATGTCTGGACGCATTGAGCTTCGCTCTTCTGTCTTGACGACATTACCCTTGGCATCTCGTATGACGGCTTGTGTCTCGTAGTGGACGCCCTTGGTCAGTCCTTGTGACTGTAGTATCTCGTCGAGAACCGTCTCGCCCCAGTCGCCTTGCATCTTTGTGCCGTGTTTGAACAGGCGTGCAAGTTCGTCCGCGCTCATCTTGGCAGCCTCGCTTTGGCGCATCATGTGTTCGATACTAACCTTCATCTCGCTGCTCATTGCAGTTTGCTTCTCGGTTGTGTCGTTCATCGCCTGCTTCATCTTGTCGATGGTCTCACGAAGAGGGTTGACAATCTGTCCGAGTGTCTCGTTGCTCGAATCGGCAAAGTCCTTCTGACGTTCCTTGAGCATCGTCTCTGTGGCAGCTTTCATCTCTGCAGTCACTTTGGCAATTGTCTCGTCAAAGCGTACCTGCTGTTCGTGCATAGCCTCAGCATGATGCTTCTCGTTTGCCTCCTTTAACTGGCAGATGGTCTGTTCGTATTGTGCCTTTGTATCTTCAAGAATCTTTTGGAATCGTTCTCTTTCAGCATTAACCATTATTTCTGTTTGGTTCTTCGCTTCTTCCAGTTCCTTGCGGAGACTCTGCGCTTCCCACTCATATTTATCCCTCTCTGATGTCAGTAGCTTGACCTCCTGAGTGAGCGACTGTATAGATGCCTCCTGCTTTTCCTTTTCCTCGACAAGACGTTTGTTGTCATTATCAAGCATTGCCATCTGTGACATCACAGATGTGTTCTTGCTCTTGAAAAACAGATAGCCTATTATAGCTCCTGCTATGATACATGATATGGAAATAATGATTGATTCTAAAAGAGTTAGTTTATAAGCAGACCCTCACCCCATCCCTCCCCCTTTATGGGGAGGGTGACTAATGCAAGAGGAGAGTAGTCTTTTTATGATAAATCTTAATTACTTTCCTACGGTCAGTGAGACCGTTTCGCTTAGTTCTTAATTCTAAATTTACTTCACCCACACTACATAGTCGGCTTTGCGTGGTGACTGAGGTTTGAGGGCATCGTCAGCGGCATAACCCACGATGCAGTTTCCTATACCCTCATATTCGCCGTCGAGTCCAAGGTCACGGAGCAGTTGCTTGCCTTCTTCCGTCTCGAATGTCTCCTTGGCACGATGAATCCAACATGAACCAAGACCAAGGCTGTTGGCTGCAATCATCATGTTTTCCATTACAAGCGAACCGTCATACACCCTTGTGCCCACCTCTTTCTTGGCAAGTACAACGAGTACAACAGGTGCACCATAGAATGGGTCGGAATGACCAGACGAAGTATGCATGCCATTGCGGATAACCACGTCGAGGTTCATCCTGCTAAGACGGTCACGCATCTCCTTGTTTGTGATGGCAAGGATAACTGCCGCCTGCTTGTTCATTCCGCTCGGAGCGTATGTACCTGCGGTAACTATTTGTTCTACAAGTTCCATCTCCACTGGTTTGTCTTTGTATTTCTTCACGCTTCTGCGTGTGATGATGTCCTTTATCGTATTATTCATGATTGGATAAATGTTTTGCGTGCAAATGTAGTAATATTATTTTATTATGCAAAAAAACTTCGGCTTTTCTTGTCAGTTTCAACAAATAAACTTACTTTTGTGCACTAAACTATTGTCCGACATGAGCGGACGACAAAAGCAAATCAGACATGAAAAAGTATATTTTGCTTCTCTTGTGCCTTACATTCCCTATTATCATGAGGGCACAGTATTCAGTATCATCTCCTGACAAGAGGGTGTGGGTAAGCCTCAAGACCAAATGGCGACGCAACCTCGATACTAAGATGGTGTCTGCCGATGGCATTCGTATGCAGGTGACGCATGATGGACATAGCATTGTAAAAGATAAGGAGGTTGGACTCGTGGTCAAGTCAGAGGGGCATCGCTACTCCTTTGCAAAATCAGATATTGATGACTTTACGATTACCAAAGAGCCTTCTTATCAGAGTGGCGACTTCGATGTGCGTTACCTTGGTCTTCAGGGCAAATACAACCGTATGACGCTACGTTCCGTGACAGGAATAACGCTTGACATCCTTGTGTTTAACAATGGTGTCACTTATCGTTATACCATTGCAGGATTCCCTTCTGATTACAAGATACTTGAGGTATGTAACACATTCCCGGATGACCGTCCAAATGCCATACTCGGAACGTTTACGGGAGACAAGGCTCTGCCTTGGCGCTTCCTGCTCTTTGACGGAACAAGCGAATGGACGGACGAATGGAACACAACATACCCGTCTAACAAGATAGTGTCGTGGAAGGATGCCCTCTCGTCCGTGTCTCTCGGTTTCACTACCAATTGGTATGCAGGTGACAGATGGGGAGAGGTGAGCCAGTCCAATGGAGTGTATGCAGACTTTACGTACAAGTATTTGTACGCAGGACTTAGCTACACACCTTGTCACGAACTTCTCTACATATACTACAACTATGACTTTGATCCATTCCTCAACAATATTGGTGGTATTCACACGTGGGATATGACAGGACGACTGGGCTTCAACCTACCTATCCAGTATGGCTTTGACGTGTGGAGCTTCAGTCCGTATGCCACAGCCACATACCTCGCTCTTCTCCAGCATGGCAAGGTGCATCCTGGCTATAGTGAGGTCGCAAACAAGAAGCATTATCTCCTCGGCTTAGGTCTCAAGGTACAATACATGATGCGTGAACGCTTCTCCCTTGGTGTAGCCTATGAATACCAGATGTTCACAGGTAGCAAAGAACCAAAGGGCCGTAACTCCCTCACCTTTACTTTAGGTTATGGTTTTTAGCGAACGTCATCTTCGATACGAGATTTCTACGTAATCGTGTGTTTACGTTATTCAAAGTAGGACAAAACAAAACTTGACAGAATCCGTAAAGAGCTTAATTTGGGCAATTCTCTGTGATTTCCTATGGGAACCAATTTTAACTTTATCGCGATGAAAAAATTTTTTTATCGCGATAAAAAAAATTAGTGTTCGTGAGAGCGTTTTGCTGTTAAGATACAAAAAAATGAAATTTGTATGGCGTAGGGATATAGGACAAAACGAAACTTGATATTTTGTCATTGCTTGTATTTGCCAATCGCTCAATGGATGAGGTCTCAAGGTGCAATATATGATGCGTGAACGCTTCTCCCTTGGCGCCGCCTACGAATACCAGATGTTCACGGGTAGCAAGGAAGCAAAGGGACGAAACACACTTATCTTCACTTTAGGTTACGGACTCTAACGTTTTTTCTGTTCTGTTGAACTTTTTTGGACAAATATGCTTGCCATTTCAAACTTAAGTTGTACATTTGCATTATTATCTTTAATAACTATAAAAACGATATGACTATGATTACAAAAATTCTTAACAATGACTATGTTTTAAACAAGATAATGTCTTTCCTTGGTGCTGTCCTTGTTGTTCTCGGATTCACAAGTTGCGGAGACGAAGAAGAAAAAGAATGGGATCCTAAAAGGGCCGTATTGCTTTATGGTGTTCCTACTGCTGGTTATGCTGTGAAGGGGGAGGTCGCAGGTCTTGTGACTGATTCTATCGGAAATCCAATCGAAAATATCAATGTTCGTGTTGGTCTCGTAAAACAAGATGGAACACTTGGGATCGCAACTAGTAGTACTGGAGTTACAGGTCAAGACGGAAAATATAAAAGTTTTGTCTTGTATTTTTATGGCATGCCTGAAGGTACGGATGTGGCTGGCTTTAAGAACTATTTCCCTTCATATATGGCTATTGCTACTGATAGTACAGGCGTGTATGAGAATGATACATTATATATAGATTATGCGTTGGATAGGTTGGATGGAGATGAACATTTTAACTATACTTCAACTTCTACCGCTGATTTTGTGCTCCATAAGAAAAAGAATTAATTAACTATGGTTTTACAAGAGTCTTTCTAACCACGAATTACACTAATTTGCACGAAAATGTAATTCAAGACTTTTTATATTACACGAAGAATTGCTCGTGCAATTACGAATATCACGAATCTTTTTAGCTCGTCATAATCCGGATGGCATTCGTGTTATTCGCAGACAACACGAGTTGTTTTAGTGTAATAAAAATAACGGACTTGAAGTTCGTGAAAATTCGTGTAATTGGTGGGTGAAAACGTCGTGCATGCGAATAATTGTAAAATTTCAACAATAAACACATTATATAATTATGACAAAAAAACTTAACAACTATCTGTTGTCAAAACTGACACGTGTTTTTGGATGCCTGCTCGCTTTGATGGGCGTTACTGGTTGTGATTCTGACGAACCACCTTTGTACGGAATACCTACTCCTACAGCTGAGATTCTAAGTGAGACGACAGGTCTTATCCTTAATACCGAAGGCGAACCTGTGCCTAATGTGCAAGTAGTGTCTTTCCCTACTGATGTTAATTATTATAATGTTAGAGGCGTGGAAAATGTGGCATCTGACGGTAATGGCAAGTACTTCTCAAACTCACGTATCGAGAAGTATGGAAATAGTAGCGTAAGCGAGACATTCAAACAGCTTCAGGTGATTGCTTCCGACAGGTCGGGTGTGTATGAGAATGATACCATGTACGTTGACATTCAGTTGGACAGCTTGGCTACGGATAAGTTCAAGGCTACTGCTACGGCTAACTTCACACTTCATAAGAAAGCAAGCGAAGCAAAATACTGATATCTGAAAGAA
>JAGCWG010000238.1 GCA_017961965.1 Bacteroidaceae bacterium
AGCGGCTTTTTTCTTTCGACACGGCAAAGATATGATGTCATTTCCATCAACAAAAAGAATAAGGATAATAATATGAAAAATGTCCAAGATTTAGACATTCGTGTGTCTAAATCTTGGACAGATTATATTTCTATGTTATAGTTTAGAATTATTGCTAATTAATAATTACTAATAGCTCATTGCTCATTAAGAATCCGTACAATCTTGTCGTATGTGAGTCCGATGAAGTTGGCGAGCACATAGTTGCACTTATCCTCTATCGCCTCACGACTGTTGCAAGTGGCAAGGCCAATGGTGAATATGCCTGCCGACATTCCTGCCTGAAGGCCCGTGAAGGCATCCTCAAAGACGACGCACTCGTCGAGGTCTGCCCCAAACACCTTTGCACCAAGAAGGTAACAATCAGGATTAGGCTTTGACGCACTGAAATCCTCGGACGTGAGCACTCTGTCAAAGAGATTGTCGAAGTCAGGAACCTGCTTCTTGAGACTCTCCATCTTCTTCACGTTGCTACTTGTCACGATGGCACACTTGACACCATTGCGACGAAGATCAGCAATAAAGTCAAGAGCACCCTCATAGAACTCGTAACGCATACCAGCTTCCTTCTCGTCCAACTCTTCCACCACCCTCTTGCGAAGTTCTTCACCAGGGATATAATTGTCAAGAATCTGAGTAAGCGTAGTACCCTTTATCACCTGTGAGAAGTCTGGTAGGTCAGGACGATACTTCCTTCCTATCGCACCCCAAATCTCAGTATATTGTCCTTCAGTATCAATAAGCGTACCATCAAGGTCGAATAACGCCGCCTTTAGTTTCTTCATTAAACAAAATTTAGATGATTGTGAAATGTCTTGTCTGTTGGCTTATAAGTCAAAAAACAAAGAACTCATACAGTAAGAACTTTATAACTATAAGTCCGCAAGAACTAAAAAACTTAAAAACTCACGAACTTAAAAACTTACAAACTTACAATTTCGCATCCTCAAGGCTGATGAGTCCGTTGACGATGGCGTAGATGGTAAGGCCGGCGGAAGAGTGGATGTTGAGTTTGCGTGAGATATTACGTCTGTGGGTAGTAACCGTATTGATTGAGATAAACATGTTCTCGGCAATTTCCTTGTTGCTAAAGCCCTTGACCACTTCAACGACAATCTCCTTTTCACGCTCAGAGAGCACGTCTGTAGTCGTGTTGTCCACTTCACTCTCGCCATTATCTGTATAAGGAACGGCATTATCCTTCACTTCTTCCTCCAGCTTGTGGACGCACTCGGCAAACAACTGGTCTTCAAGGTGGCAATGGCTCAGGAGGTCTTCCTCCATCATGTAGATGTCCATGAGTACATCGTTGAGCAACTGCATATTTGAATCTGAAGGATAATACTTGATGATGATGCTCTTGAGTTCCGTACTGCTCTTCTCAATGCTGCCGTGGTTGTCATGGTGCTGGTGTACGAGGTCGCCGAATGATTCCTTTGGCAGATGTCCTTCGAGAAGTGTCTCTACGTAAGGGTGCACGTGGGTATTCTCATACTCCATGTGACGGCCTACCTCAGAGGCATACTCATCGTAGAACTTGAGTATAAGGAACGCTATTTGGTTGTTTGTACAGTCGATAGCCTCAATAAGCTTGCGACGGATGGCAGGCAGACGGAATTCGACGAAGTAAGAGTGCGAGTTCTTGAGATACTGCATGAGCGACTTCAC
>JAGCWG010000239.1 GCA_017961965.1 Bacteroidaceae bacterium
ACAAAATGGAAGTGAAGAAAAGCAATCTGCTGAATTATCGGCTTTTTGTGGTACTGAAGGTGATGAATATTATACAAAGTTTGTCGAAATACTAAATAAGCAAGATACAGCGGAGGTTGCATCGTATATCAAGAAATGGGAAAAAGCCAAGGGGAAAACTGCCGATATCTACGTTGCGTGGTTTAACTATTATTTGTTGAAGAAGAATTATGAGCCAATATCTATTTCAACAGACGTTCCTGAAGGAAAAGGCTTTGCTCTCCGAGATTCTGTGGGAAAAACAGTTGGCTATATAAGTGAGTCAGGAATGTCAACAAGTGAAAACTTGAATATGGCAATCAAAACCCTTGGTGAAGGAATTAAGAAGTTCCCAGACCGTATTGATATGGCTTTTGGATTGATTCATATATTATTATCATATAGTCAATATGACCTTGCCATGAAGGAAGTTCATAGGGTGTTAGAGCGTTCTTTGGTTAATAAAAATATTTGGAAATGGTCAAGTGACACTCCTGCACAGGGAAAAGAGGATTTTCTGATTGAAAGTTTACATGATTATTTCACACAACTATATGAGGTACAACAGGACTCTTTAGCAATGGTTCTTGTAGATGATGTGCTTGCTCATTATCCGGACAACGTGTATTTTTTGAATAATAAGGGCGCATTACTTGCTAATAATGGAAAGGAGAAGGAGGCGCTTGCTGTATTCATGAAAATCCATAAGATAAATCCGACGGATGATATTGTCACAAGTAACATCGCCTATATCAATATGCAACTTGGAAATAAAGGTGAGGCAAGGAAGTATTACAAGTTGCTCCTTAATAGCGAAGATGAAGGCATCCGAGCTGATGCCAATGCATTCTTGAAAGAGTTAGGAGAATAAACATTTGACCATCATCTGTTAAAAACACAAGATATTATTGTCTTTGCATCCGTGATTGTTGGAAAAATGTGTAACTTTGCAGCGTAAACGGCAAAAGAGATGGTCGTTTACCTTTTTGTTCGGAAAATAAACATAAATAACTATATAGAATAATTATGGCAAATACGCTCGACAAAATTTTTGCTGCAAAGCTTCTTGAAATCAAGGCTATCAAGCTTCAGCCAGAGAATCCTTTCACTTGGGCTTCAGGATGGAAGTCACCAATGTATTGTGACAACCGCAAGGTGAATGCTTACCCAGAGGTACGTAACATCGTTAAGCTTGAGCTTACACGTCTTATCCTTGAGAACTTCCCTGAGGCAGAGGCTGTGGCTGGTGTGGCTACTGGTGCCATCGCTCAGGGTGCTCTCGTTTCTGACATCCTTGGCAAGCCTTATTCATACGTTCGTAGCAAACCAAAGGATCATGGTATGGGTAACCTTATCGAGGGCGAGATTAAGCCAGGTTCAAAGGTTGTAGTGGTAGAGGACCTTATCTCTACTGGTGGTTCTTCGCTCAAGGCTGTTGAGGCTCTCCGTCAGGCAGGATGCGAGGTCGTAGGTATGGTGGCAAGCTTCACATACGGTTTTCCTGTTGCAGAGAAGGCTTTTGCAGATGCAGGCGTTAAGCTCGTGACTATCTCTAACTACGAGGCTCTTACAGCCATCGCTCTTGAGATAGGTTACATCAAGGAGGAGCAGGTTCCAACACTCAAGGAGTGGCGTGCTAATCCATCAGAGTGGAGAAACGATTTGAAGAATTAATAATTAAGATTTAAGAATTAAGATTTAGTGAGAGCATCGTCAATGGACATTTCTTCATCTAAATCTTAATTCTTAATTCTTATATCTTAATTGTTTACGATGGCAAAATACGAAAGTTCAGTAAAACAATTATACTATCCACAGTCAGCAGTATATGCAAAGCTGTCAGACCTTAGCAATCTTGAGACGATACGTGACCGATTCAACGACCCTGCTGTTCAGCAGCAGTTGGTGACATCGGGTCAGGTTCCTGCCGACAAGATAGAGCAGATTAAGGAGAAGCTTCAGACGGCTCAGTTCACTACGGACTCTGTGTCTATCACAGTGGACATGATTGGCGAGATAGCAATACAGATTGTTGACCGCGAGCCAGAGAAGTGTGTGAAGTATCAGGCTTCAAAGTCGCCTGTGCCTGTAACACTCTGGATTCAGGTTCTCCCTACATCAGATACTACAAGCAAGATGCGTGTCACTCTTGAGGCTGAACTCAACTTCTTCATCAAGCAGATGATTGGAAACAAGTTGAAGGATGGCGTTGAGAAGTTTGCTGATATGCTTGCAATGATACCATATAATTAGCCCCCTAACCCCCGAAGGGGGCAGCCTCCGGGTCATAGTCAAAATACTACCATATCTTGCAATACACGGAAGGTCATGCTTGTCGGGGCTAATCAAACCATCCACCCCCAACCGGATGGACACCCCCATTGGGGGCTGGGGGGCTTCAAATGGCAGATAAACTCTGGACAAAGAATGTCCAAATGACAGAAGAAATAGAGAAGTTCACTGTGGGTCGTGACCGTGAGATGGACCTCTACCTTGCTAAGTATGATGTGCTCGGAAGTATGGCGCACATCACGATGCTTCAGTCTATTGACCTCCTTACAAAGGAGGAGCTTGACGTGCTCTTGAAGGAACTTCGTAATATCTACGCTCAGGTGGAGCGTGGCGAGTTCGTGATAGAAGAGGGCGTGGAGGATGTACACTCACAGGTGGAGCTTATGCTTACTCGCAAGCTTGGCGACGTGGGTAAGAAGATTCACTCTGGTCGTTCACGCAACGACCAGGTGCTTGTTGACCTCAAGCTCTTCATTCGTGAGCAGATTAAGGAGATAGCAGGTCTTGTGCAGAATCTCTTTGACGAGCTTATACAGCAGTCGGAGCGTTACAAGAACGTGCTTATGCCAGGATATACTCACCTTCAGGTGGCTATGCCTTCAAGTTTTGGCCTCTGGTTTGGTGCTTACGCTGAGGGTCTCGTGGATGATATGCAGTACCTTCAGGCTGCTTGGAAGATTACCAATCGTAATCCTCTCGGTTCGGCAGCGGGCTATGGTTCAAGTTTCCCTCTCAACCGTCAGATGACAACTGACCTCCTCGGTTTCGACTCCATGGACTATAATGTTGTCTATGCACAGATGGGACGTGGCAAGACAGAACGCAACGTGGCTTTCTCTATGGCAAGTATAGCTGGCACGCTTGCCAAGCTTGCCTTTGACGCATGTATGTTCAATTCACAGAACTTCTCATTCGTTAAGCTTCCTGCCGACTGCACAACAGGTTCAAGTATCATGCCACACAAGAAGAACCCTGACGTGTTTGAGCTTACACGTGCCAAGTGTAACAAGCTTCAGGCTCTTCCTGTCACAGTCACAATGATTATGAACAACCTGCCTGTAGGATATTTCCGCGACCTCCAGATTATTAAGGAAGCATTCCTTCCTGCATTCGACGAGCTCAAGGACTGTCTCCAGATGGTTGCATATATCATCAACAAGATGGAAGTGAAGGAACACATACTCGACAATCCAATGTATGATCCAATATTCTCTGTTGAGGAGG
>JAGCWG010000240.1 GCA_017961965.1 Bacteroidaceae bacterium
ATACTATTCTTGAAATATTGTATGGGAATCACATAGGTTTAAGTACTTTCAAAGTACTGACTAAGTACTGACGAATTAGAGACTAAGTACTGACTATGAACTTTAGGACAAATGGCGAAGGGGAATATGTAAATTCGTTATTCGATACGACATTATGGAATTTATCGATTTATTCCTATATGGACAATACGGGTTGGAAAGTCTGATGTTGCAAAAGATGCTTGAAAGCGGATAAAATGGTATTTTAGGAGTTGAGGCTATCTATTCTGTGTTGTTTTATTTTGTCAGGAGGTTTATTTGGAGTAACTTTGTAGCAAATTCATTCAATCGTAAGTTACGTTACATGGAAATAAATTCAGGGTACTTTGCAGATTGCCTCTCGTCTGATTCGGATGAGGTGATAAAGGGCAAAGGACTAAATATCATACCTCCACCAGAGAAGGAACCACTGTGGAAAGGATTCTTGGAGAAATTCAAGGACCCGCTCATCATCGTGCTCGGTGTGGTGTTCGTGTTCTCCGTAGGCGTGTCGCTGTATGAGATTCACTATGCTGGCAAGAGCTGGGAAGTGATGCTCGAACCAGCTGGTGTGTTCATAGCCATGATGCTCGCCACGGGTGTTGGCTTCATCTTTGAGGTCAAGGCAGGTCAGGAGTTCGACATACTGAACAAGGTCAAGGACTCACGTCCCGTCAAGGTGATACGTCTTGTTGACGGCAAACCTGTGACGAGGGAGATACCTAAGTCGGACGTGGTCGTGGGCGACATCGTAAGGATGGAGAGTGGTGACGAGATTCCTGCCGACGGAGTGGTGGTGGATGCCATCTCGCTCAAGGTGGATGAGTCAATATTCACGGGAGAGCCTTATGCCAACAAGAGTGTGGAGCGTAATGAGGCAATGGAGGCAGCATATCCAGCCAATTTCCTTCTTCGTGGGGCAACGGTCATCGAGGGTAATGCCGTGATGAAGGTTACAGCCATAGGTATGCAGACAGAGGAAGGCAAGGGAGTGGCAAAGGTACAGGAAGGTAGCGACGTTAAGACTCCGCTCAACCAGCAGCTTGACAGACTTGGCAAGATGCTTTCCTCTGCAAGCTTGGTTGTTGGTGCACTCATCATCATCGGAAAGCTGATTTTCTTATTCAGCGATGGCAACAACTTGAACAACCACGAGCCTATCGAGGTGGTGGAGTATGTGCTTCACTCCCTGATGATAGCCGTAACGCTTATCGTAGTGGCAGTACCTGAGGGATTGCCAATGAGTATCACGGTAAGCCTTGCCATGAGTATGCGTAAGATGCTGAAGGAAAACAATCTTGTCCGCAAGCTCCATGCCTGCGAGACGATGGGTGCTGCCACCGTCATCTGTACGGACAAGACAGGTACTCTCACCAAGAACCAGATGACCGTCATGGAACATCTGTTCTTTGGAGACACAGATATGAGTGCAATAGCCCGAAGCATAGCGGTCAACTCTACAGCCGAACTGACGGAAGAGGGTGGCGAGACACGCCGTATTGGTAATCCTACGGAATGTGCCCTTATCATGTGGCTTATGCAGGAAGGGTATGACTATCGTCAGTTACGCAACGAGACACACATAACCGAACAGCAGCCGTTCAGCACCATGACCAAGTACATGAAGACGGTTACGGCTGACGGTCACACATACTACAAGGGTGCATCTGAGATTCTTCTCGAACATTGTGAGAAGATAGCAGGTGGCTGGACAAAGGAACAGATATTTGACAGATTGCATGAGTACCAGTCGAAGGCTATGCGTACACTTGGCTTTGCCATAGATGATACATTCGTCGGCATCGTCGGTATTGCTGACCCTATACGTGAGGATGTGGCAGAAGCCATACATGTCTGTCGTGACAACGCCAAGGTGAGAGTGATAATCGTGACGGGAGATACTCCTGGTACAGCCAACGAGATAGGCAGGCAGATTGGACTTATCTCCGAGGGCGAGACAGGTACGACAATAACAGGTAGCGAGTTTGCTGCCATGAGCGACGAGGAAGCAAGACGACTCCTTGCCGTAAAGGGTGAGGGAAGTCTCAAGGTCATATCACGTGCACGACCAGACGACAAGGCACGACTTGTTACTCTCCTTCAGCAGAATGGCGAGGTGGTTGCCGTGACAGGTGACGGAACGAATGATGCGCCTGCACTCAGCAAGGCACAGGTCGGTCTCTCCATGGGTGACGGTACGGCACGTGCCAAGGAGGCATCTGACATAACCATCATCGATAACTCATTCTCAAGTATCAACAAGGCAATACTCTGGGGACGCTCACTCTATCAGAACATACGTAGGTTCATCATCTTCCAGTTGACCATCAACATGTGTGCATGCGTGATAGTCATGTTCGGTGCTTTCGTGGGTATTGAGTCACCACTTGGTGTGACACAGATGTTGTGGGTAAACCTCATCATGGACACCTTTGCGGCTATGGCTCTGTCTTCGTTGCCTGCCGACAAGAGGGTCCTCAATGAGTCCCCACGCAATCCGGAGAGCAACATAATAGACCGTAGCATGGCAAAGATGATTCTCGGCTTCGGTCTTCTGTTCTTCGGCATCCTTTCGGCTGTATGGCTTTATTTGCCACACGAGTATTTCTTCACCGTGTTCGTTGTTATCCAGTTCTGGAACATCTTCAACGTGAGGTATTACAACACGGATGGTAGCGTGATAAAGTCTGTATGTCTCTTCTTCAAGGACAGGGAAACATTCAAGGCTAATACGAGCATGACATTTGTCTTGATTGCCTTGGTAATCCTCGTAGGACAGATACTCATCACCACCTTCGGCGGAAAGATGTTTGAGGTAGAAAGAGCACTCACCTTGCAGGAATGGTTGTGGATTCTCCTCTGTACAAGTCCTGTACTCGTGATACCAGACGGCCTGAGGAGAATTAAAAATTAAGAATTCAAAAATCAAAATTTAATGTGGAATTAGGAATGAGGAATTAGGAATGAGTAATAATAAGCACCGTCAGATGTATTTAGCCGAATGGCTATTACTCATTACTAATTGCTAATTACTCATTACTAATTGCTAATTACTCATTACACATTGCTCATTACTCATCGACAAGATATGGGTATATATACAGATTTGTTCGTAACATTCTCCAAGATTGGGGGCTTCACCCTTGGTGGTGGCTATGCCATGGTTCCCGTTATGGAGAAAGAGATAGTTGACAAGAAACAATGGCTCACCAAGGAAGAGTTCATGGACATCCTTGTGGTGGCTCAGAGTACGCCGGGTCTGTTTGCCATAGACATGGCTTCGCATATCGGCTATAAGTTCAAGGGTGTATCAGGAGGAATAGTGTCGGCACTCGGTGTGGCAGGTCCTTCCATCATCGCCATACTGCTTATCGCCATGTTCTTCCAGTCGTTCAAGGATAACGAATATGTGGAGAAATTCTTCATGGGCGTACGTCCTTGTGTCGTGGCACTCATCCTTGCCCCTTGCTTCAGTATGGCAAAGTCGGCAAAGATAACGTGGTACAATGTATGGATTCCTATCGTATGTGCCCTCCTCATCTGTGCCTTCGGCATCTCACCTATATGGTGCATCGTCGGAGCAGGAATAGGGGGATATGTGTATGGAAAAGTGGCCCCCTAACCCCCGAAGGGGGCAGCCATTCGGAACGCTTGGTACAAACATTTGTAAAATCAGAATAAGGATTAAATAATAATGGTCTCCACCCCTATCCGGAGGCCGCCCCCTTCGGGGGTTGGGGGGCTTGATATGGTATTTCTAAAATTATTCATAGTATTCTCAAAGATAGGTATCTTCAACTTTGGTGGAGGATATGCTATGCTTTCACTCATACAGAACGAGGTGGTGTATAAGAACCATTGGCTCACGGTAAGCGAGTTTACGGACATCGTGGCTGTGAGTCAGTCAACACCAGGACCTATTGGCATCAACTGTGCCACATACGCTGGTTATACTGCGGTAATAAACGAAGGTTATCCTGAATGGATGGCTGTGCTCGGAGCAGTCATAGCATCACTCAGCATCATCTGGCTACCATTCATTCTGATGATACTTATCAGCAAGGCACTCTTGAAGCATAGCAAGTCACGTGGTGTACAATCCGTATTCGGCACACTCCGTCCTGCCATTGTGGGATTGCTCGTGTCGGCAGCCGTGATGCTTATGTCTGAGGAGAACTTTGGCAATCCAAAGGAATCAACATTTGTGTTTATAGTAAGCATACTCATCTTCCTGTTCTCGTTCTTCGGAACACGCAAATTCAAGATTCATCCGATACTGATGATTCTTCTTTGCGGACTTGCAGGATTGATAATATATTAAGTTTGTGAGTTTATATGTTTTTGAGTTTTTTTGTTTTCGCGGAATAAGCTATCCGCAAGAACATAAAAACTTACAAACTCAAAAACATAAAAACTTAAAAACTCAAAGAAATGACAGAAACAAGCAATACATATACACTTGATAACGGGCTAAGGATAATCCACATATCATCACCAACCAATGTGGCGTATTGTGGAGTGTCCATAGATGCTGGTACTCGTGACGAACTGGAAACAGAGCATGGTATGGCACATTTCTGCGAACACATGATGTTCAAGGGAACGGAACGCCGTAAGGCTTGGCATATCATCAACCGTCTGGAGAGTGTGGGAGGCGACCTTAATGCCTATACCAACAAGGAAGAGACGGTTGTCTATTCAGCTTTCCTCAAGGAACATCTGCCTCGTGCCATAGAGCTGTTGGCAGATATCGTATTCCATAGCACCTATCCACAGAGCGAGATAGACAAGGAGTCGGAGGTCATAGTTGATGAGATAGAGAGTTACAACGACTCACCATCCGAGCTTATCTTCGACAAGTTTGAGGATATCATCTATGAGAACTCATCACTTGGACATGACATACTCGGTACGCCAGAGATGGTTCGAGGATTCTCGTCGGAAGATGCCAAGGCATTTGTCAATCGCCTCTACCGTCCTGACAAGATGGTGCTGTTTGTCTTTGGAGCGGTTAAGTTCAACGATGTCGTTCGTCTTGCCAAGAAATACTTCGGCAACGAGGGTACGAAGATGATAGACAAGGACAAGGCAAATGCAAATAACGAAAATGCAGATGCTCCACCACCGCCTCCACCGCCATTATGTGCTTCGGCAGGCAAGACGATAGTGGAGAATCGTGACACGCATCAGGCACACGTCATGATTGGTTGTCCAGCCTATTCGTCAGAGTCGAACAACCGTATCGTGATGTATTTCCTCAACAACATACTCGGAGGACCAGGTATGAACTCACGCCTCAACATCGCCCTTCGTGAACACAGAGGACTTGTATATACCGTTGAGAGTTCGCTCACGAACTATACGGACACAAGTACCTTTGCCATCTACTTCGGTTGTGACGAGGAAGATGTGAACAAGTGTATCAAGATTGTGCGCAAGGAACTTGACAAGCTTATGGAGGCTCCGCTCTCCGAACGTCAGTTTGCTGCCTACATGAAGCAGATAGAAGGACAGATTGGTGTGGCTTGTGACAACTTCGAGAATTATGCTCTCGACATGGCAAAGTGTTATCTCCACTACAACAAGTTTGAGGGTATGGAAGATACATACAACCAGCTTCACAAGGTCACTCCGGAGCGACTGCACGAAGTGGCAAAGGAGATACTGGCAGAGGAAAGACTCGTGACGCTGGTGTTTAAGTAAAAAGCCCCACCCCAGCCCTCCACAAGGGGAGGGAGACTGGACGAGTGACAATGGCTAACGCTCTGGCACTTTATTATTAGATGAATAATTAAACATATAAACAATCCTTCTCATGATTCCTGATGGCATCACTCCCCTCGGGGAGGTTAGGTGGGGGCCTAATTTTTTAGTACTATGCATTACAGCATTTCTGATATAACCAAGCTTATTGGTGCTAAACGAATTGGCAAGAACGAAAATACAATAAACTGGCTGCTTATTGACAGCCGTTCACTTTGTTTCCCAGATGAGACCCTCTTCTTTGCTATGAGGACTCAGAAG
>JAGCWG010000241.1 GCA_017961965.1 Bacteroidaceae bacterium
ACTCAACTGGTGCTGCTAAGGCTATCGGTCTCGTAATCCCAGAGCTCAACGGTAAGCTCATCGGTTCTGCTCAGCGCGTACCAACTCCAACAGGTTCTACTACAATCCTCGTTGCTGTTGTTAAGGGTAAGGACGTTACAGTAGAGGGTATCAACGCTGCTATGAAGGCTGCTGCTACTGAGTCTTTCGGTTACACTGAGGATCAGATCGTTTCTTCTGATATCATCGGTATGAAGTTCGGTTCACTCTTCGATGCTACTCAGACAATGGTATCTAAGATTGACGACGATACTTACCAGGTACAGGTTGTTTCTTGGTATGACAACGAGAACTCTTACACTTCTCAGATGGTTCGTACAATCAAGTACTTCTCAGAGATTAAGTAATTTGACCCCTTTCAGTTGAATTAGATATATCTCAGGGTGTTTCCGTATGGAGGCACCCTTTTTTGTGTCTGTTTCAATATGCGTTTTCCTTTTTTGTATTTATTTGCTCGTGCTATTTGGGTGTAAGGTGTATAATTCCTAACTTTGCACCCGAAAAATAAAATCCATATAATATATTATGAAAAGAATACTAATCTCTCTTTTTGCCGTTATGACAATGGCTAATGTGAATGCCCAGATAAGGCATATTAATATTGATGGAAAAAAATATGCTACAGCGGTAGAAGATTCTGCTGTATGTCGTAATCCTGATACGGGTAATGTGTATGGTGGTGAACATAACTCTGAACTGCAAAAATTTATGATGAAGAATCTAAGATACCCTGCTTTAGCTCAGGAAAACAAGGTGGAAGGAAGGGTTATGGTGCTGTATATCGTAAATGAGGAAGGTGTAGTGTCTTCTGTAACTCCTGTGCATTTTAATGGGCATAAGGCTACTGAGACAAAGTCTATTGCTGAGGTCGCTCTTGAGGCAGAGATGCAGAAACGTAATATGTCGGAGAAGAAACAGCAGAAGTATTTGCAGAGCGTAAGGGAACTTCTCGCTGAGGCTGTCCGAGTTACATTTGCTTTCCCAAAGAGCTTGCAACCTGCAATGAAAGATGGTAAGCCTGTAAAGGTGGAGATGGGTATGCCATATACTTTTAGACTGAAAAAATAAATAGTTCATCGGACTAATATTAGTCCTCTCTCAGACTATCGTTAGTTTGTACTGCAGACTAACGATAGTCTGCGTTACAAGCTAATGATAGTCTGCAGTACAAACTATCGATAGTTTGAGCGACTGCATAGGGTAGTGTGTTTCCCATTCTACATAATTATGATGAAAAAGAATAGGGATGTGCTTCTGTTTTGTGGGATAAGGAAATATTTCTTGTCCTTTAATTTTCTCATTTTAATTTATTTGCGTATCTTTGCAGCCAAAATGTAATGAAGACATGTGCAATGTGACGATGTAGCTCGTCAGTTGCACATTATTAATGATATAGGATTTTAATAGATGATAACAGTTTCTGATCTTGCCATTCAGTTCGGCAAGCGTGTCCTCTACAAGGATGTTAATATGAAGTTTACCAATGGCAATATCTATGGCGTCATTGGTGCTAATGGTGCAGGTAAATCAACTCTTCTTAAGGCAATAAGTGGCGAACTCGAACCTACAAAGGGAACTATCACCCTCGGTCCGGGCGAGCGTCTCAGTGTTCTCTCTCAGGACCACTACAAGTTTGACAACTGTACCGTCCTCAATACAGTTCTAATGGGTCACTCAGTTCTCTGGGAGATAATGCAGGAGAAGGATGCCCTCTACACTAAGGAGGAGTTCTCTGATGAGGATGGTGTACGTGCTGCTGAGCTTGAGGATAAGTTTGCCGAGCTCGGTGGATGGAACGCTGAGAGCGACGCTGCACAGCTTCTTTCTGGTCTTGGTATTAAGGAGGACCTTCACTATAAGATGATGAGCGAGCTTACTGGTAAGGAGAAGGTGCGTGTCATGCTTGCACAGGCTCTTTACGGTAATCCAGATAACCTCCTCCTCGATGAGCCTACCAACGACCTCGACCTCGATACTGTAGAGTGGCTCGAAGACTTCCTCGCAAACTTTGAACACACAGTGCTCGTCATGTCACACGACCGTCACTTCCTCGATGCAGTCTCTACTCACACCGTAGATATCGACTTTAACAAGGTCAACCTCTTTGCAGGTAACTACTCATTCTGGTATGAGTCTTCACAGCTTGCACTCAAGCAGGCACAGAACCAGAAGGCAAAGGCTGAAGAGAAGAAGAAGGAACTTGAGGAGTTCATCCGCCGATTCGCTGCAAATGCAGCCAAGTCAAAGCAGACAACCTCTCGTAAGAAGATGCTCGAGAAGCTCAACGTTGACGAGATTACGCCATCAACACGTAAGTATCCAGGCATCATCTTCCAGATGGAACGTGAGGCTGGTAACCAGATACTCGAGGTGGAAGGCCTCAAGGCTGTTGAGGATGACGGAACAGTGCTCTTCGACAACCTCTCATTCACTGTAGAGAAGGGACAGAAGGTAGTATTCCTCAGCCGTAATCCACGTGCCATGACAGCCCTCTTCGAGATTATCAACGGTAATCGTCAGGCACAGGCAGGTACATTCAAGTGGGGTGTCACAATCACTACCGCCTATCTTCCACTTGACAACACAGAGTTCTTCCAGTCAGACAAGAACCTCGTAGAGTGGCTGAGCCAGTATGGCGAGGGTAATGACGTGTTCTTCAAGGGCTACCTTGGTCGTATGCTCTTCTCAGGTGAGGAGGTTCTCAAGAAGGTCAATGTCCTCTCGGGAGGTGAGAAAATGCGTTGTATGATTGCACGTATGCAGTTGAAGAATGCTAACTGTCTCATCCTCGATACTCCAACCAACCACCTCGACCTTGAAAGTATCCAGGCATTCAACAACAACCTGAAGCAGTTCAAGGGTAACATCCTCTTTGCGAGTCATGACCACGAGTTCATACAGACAGTCGCAAACCGTATCATCGAGCTTACTCCAAAGGGCTCAATTGACAAGCTCATGGAATATGATGAATATGTACACTCAGACGCAATCAAAGAGTTGCGCCAGCAGATGTACGAGGGATGATGTGGTAGTAAATTGATAATTGACAATTGATAATTGATAATTATTGGCTGACGCATAGAATACAGTTACATGACTGGCGCGAATCTGTAATTATCAATTATCAATTGTCAATTATCAATTATAATCTTGCTTGCTAAGCAAGATTAAAGAAAGCTTGCGTCGAAGGATACTGGTAGGAGATCCTTGACGGAGTTGATGATGTATGTGCCGTCTGTGCCGTAGAGCATTACCTTGATAGGTGACTTAGACCTGTCTTCAGATTCGCTCAACACTTGTCGGCATGCGCCACAAGGAGATATAGGGCGACTTGTGAAGTTACCGTCAGTTCCTCTTGCTGCAATACAGATGCACTTGACCTTCTTGTCAGGATATTGTGAGTTTGCATAGAACATGGTGGTGCGCTCTGCACATATGCCCGAAGGGTAGGCGGAATTTTCCTGATTGCTGCCAGTCACTATTGTGCCGTCCTCAAGCAATACAGCTGCACCTACACAGAAACGGGAGTAAGGGGCATAGCTTCGGAATGTCGCTTCCTTCGCATTCTCCACGAGGGTACATTCCTCTTCTGTCAGTTCGTCCTGATTCTTCTTAATAACAGAGATGCTGATGTTAAATTCTTCCATATTCTTCAGAATATATTGTTTTATTGTTCAAAGATAGTGCATATATTTGTATGTTTGTATAGTTTTTTAACAATTATTTACTATCTTTGCGCAAAATAGTTGAAAAGTATCATCCAAACGTGCTTGGAGTATATCAATAATTACAATATGAATATTGCAAGAAGTATCTTTGTTAGTCTGATGTTTATGGTCTTCTCGCTGGCTAATGCTCAGCGTAATGCTGTGTATGAACGTTACGTTGACCAGTACAAGCAGACGGCAATTGACCAAATGAACCGTTACGGTATTCCTGCGAGTATCACTCTTGCACAGGCACTGCTGGAGAGCGGAGCAGGACAGAGTGACCTTGCAAAGCGCTCCAACAACCACTTCGGAATCAAGTGCGGTTCGGATTGGAGAGGACCTTCGGTGTCGCACGATGATGACAGGAAGGGCGAGTGCTTTCGCAAGTACACCTATGTGAGCGAAAGCTACGAAGACCACTCCAAGTTCCTTAAGCGTGACCGTTACGCACGCCTGTATTCCCTCGCACCTGACGACTACAAAGGATGGGCAAAGGGACTTAAGGCATGTGGTTATGCAACACTTTCAACTTATGCAGACCGTCTTATAAAGATAATTGAGGACTACGACCTTCACCAGTACGATTACGCTACAGCCGATATTGCCCAGGAACCTAACGTGTATGATGGCGATGGCTTTTCCTTTGAGTATGATGAATCGGGAACAAGCCAGTCGCGTGGCAAGTATCAGCAAGGCAAATCCACTCGTTACACTCGTAACCGTGATACTCATCCAGTATATTCTGTAAACGACCTCAAGTGCGTGATTGCCCGTAAGGGAGATACATGGTATTCTATTGCACGTGAGAAAGGTATTGACCTGCGCAAGCTCTTGAAGTATAATGAAGCCAAGGTCAACACCGTACTGACAGTCGGAATGAACGTCTTTCTTCAGAAGAAGCGTTCAAAGGCGGAAAAGCAATATCGTGGCTACTGGCACAAGGTCCAGTTTGGTGAGACGATGTACACCATCTCTCAGAAGTACG
>JAGCWG010000242.1 GCA_017961965.1 Bacteroidaceae bacterium
AAGACTCTCAAGTGGCGCCAGAACATCGACGCAACAAGATTCAACTTCAGCACAAACAGCTGGAAGGTAAGCGCAGACAGCACGCAATTCACTTACGGAACACCTAAGAAGGATAACAACGCGGACAACAACGTATATCCTTCACTCCAGTTTGAGGCTGGCAACTACATCCTCAAGTTCGAGTCAACAGGTACGGAGGGCAACAAGATTCACATCCTCGTGGAGACGCTTGACGGCAAGAATGTGCTCTTCTCAAAGAAGGGCGAGGTAGGCAAGCCTGTAGTCATGCCATTCTCCGTAAGCGAGTACGGCGAGTACAAGATTACCATCACAAAGGACTCCAAGGCTGACAAGTTCACAAGCCTTGCCATCCACTCATGCGACGAGCCTGCCGAGAACCAGAACTGTACGGACGAGTCAGGTTCAGCTGAGGAGAAGCCAGAGGGCGGCTACCTCATCGAGATTCCACAGGACCAGGGCAGACAGTATGACACATTCGACCGCACTCAGATGTCAACAGCCGATGGCGTGACAACATACACAGCCAACGGTGACCTTCAGGTAGCATTCAAGATGATGGACATCGACGTAACAGATTGCGACTACGTGCTAGTCAAGTTTGCCGAGCCCGCTCCATCAGGATGGAACATCGCATTCTGGGAAGGACAGGACAACGTAGCCATCCCTGCTGGTGCAACAGAATACAAGTTCGAGCTTGAACCAAGCATGATGGCATCAGGCAGACTCCCACAGATATGCGTTCTCACACTTTGGGGCATCACTTCTCCTATCACACTCAAGGTGACTGGTATCTATAAGCACAACACAAAGGAAGATGCGACTTCACTCTCTGCCGTATCTACAAACGCTGAATCCGTTGCTTACTACACCCTCTCAGGCACACGCATTGGCAAGCCTTCAAAGGGCATCAACATCGTCAAGATGGCAGACGGAACAACTAAGAAGGTACTTGTGAAGTAAACTTTAGAATCTATAAAAACAGAATGTATAGAGCATCTATACCAGCTATAAAAACAGCACGCTCCGCAATTTGAAGAGTTGAAAAAAAGCTACATACGAGCATCTGAACTCACCAATCATATCTTCTATCTTCCAATTAAGAAGGAAGAAGAATGGCATATCACCCGACTCATGAACGGAGAAGAAGATACTCTGACATATAATCAGTTTAAGGAATACATCAAGACAAAGCCAACAAATAACGATAATTGATTAACCAAAGAGCACTCTACAAAAGAATGTAGGGTGCTCTTCTTGTATATACTCAATGGCTAAAAATTTCAATGGCAACAATCTTATGTTAGCTTCACTTACGTGATGAAGGTTCAAAACTTATCTCAAGTATTCCACCGTTCATTATCTCGTCGTGAGTGATGTAGAGACGCTTGAGAGGTTTGCCATTAAGACTGACGGAGATAGATGTGCTGTCAGTCAATGTGCCATTACGCACAATGGTAAAACACTTGTTACGTCCTACCTTGATGTCAGCACGATGGAACTGAGGACAGCCAAGGTAATAGCGTGGTGACGACGGGCAGACAGGATAAAAGCCCAAGGCAGAAAAGATATACCATGCAGACATCTGTCCCGCATCATCATTGCCACTCAGTCCTCCTGGCGAATTAAGATACTCCGTCTGGAGAATATGCTGCACTGCCCTCGCACACTTGTCATGACGACCTATGAAGTCATACATATAGGCAATCTGATGACATGGCTCATTGCCATGCCAATAGAGCGAGTGGAGAAACATAGAATCGAGCTTTGCCTCAAATGCTTTCTTTCCACCCATACACTTTATCAATCCCTGGACATCATGAGGAACATACCATGAGTAATGGACAGGTGTGCCTTCAGTTATGAACGTGGAAAATGTCATGGGAGTAAGGCTGTGTGACTCTGGATGCTTCTCTGGTTCCTTGATATATGCCGTATCAAGTGGAGTGAGGAAAGAGCCATCAGCACGTCTTCCATTGACCCATCCTGTACGAGGGTCAAACACATTACGATAGTTACGACTGCGATGCATAAGAGCCTTGTAGTCAGACTTACGACCAAGCATCTTTGCCACCTGTGCAAGAGCATAATCATCATAAGCATACTCAAGGGTGCGTGACACCTGTTCATACTGATGGAAAGCCTCCTTGACCGAATCCTCAAGCGGAATATAGCCATAGCGGAGATACGACTGCAAGGCACGACGTCCCATTCCATTACGATATTCCTCGTACGTAGCAGGACTGTCAAAAGCATTCCTGCGCATACCTTCGTATGCTTTCTCTATGTCAAAGCCACGTATTCCCTTAACGTATGCATCTGCTATGGCAGCCGCACAATGGTCGCCTATCATGGCAGCCGTATATGAGTTCCAACAAGGGAACACAGGCATCCATCCTCCTTGTTCATATTTGAGTACAAGTGACTGCATCATGTCGGCTGTACGCTCAGGTGAAAGTATTGTCAGCAGAGGGTGTTGTGCACGATATGTATCCCACATGGAGTAATCGTCATAGTAAGCCTTTCCCCTTGTGCCTTTTATCGTCTTTCCATCTGCAAACATAGGATATGAGCCATCCACATCACTTATGTCGTGAGGAAGGAAACATGTACGATACATAGCACCATAGAACATAGCTTTGGAGTCAGCCTCATCAGACATGACCTCTACCCTTGACAGAGTATTATCCCACACATCCGTAAGCTTGCTACGGACAAGGTCAAAGTTCCAGTCGGGTATCTCTGCCACAAGATTGCGCTCTGCTCCCTCAAAGGACGTAAACGAGTTGGCAGCCTTGACGATTATCGGCTTGTCTGTCTTCTCAAATCTGACCCACACGGTATTCTTATCTTTCCTGCCACTCTCTACTACACGCACATTACTCTTGATGATGAAATGTGAAGCGTGTCCCGAAGGTTCGCCCCACCCTTGGTATATGCGATGTATGGGATTGAGACCTTTGATGCTGCCATCCTTCTCCACATTCACAAAGCCTTCTCCCTTATCACTATTGACGGTAACGAGGAGATAAGCCGAATCAGGATTAGTGTATGTTAATCGGAAGATACCAGCACGCTGAGTGGCTGTCATCTCAACAAGGACATCTGTCATCCTTACGGAATAATAGGCAGGAGTAGCAACCTCATTATCATGACGGAAAGGAGAGTCCATTACCCCCTTACTGGCATAAGGGAAAAGTGTGAACGAGCCATAATCCTGAGTACATCCACCCACAATCCAATGCGAACAACGGAAACCTTGTAATCTGTCATGCTTATAGAGATAAGGACATACGCCTTTCTGCTCCGTCATCTGTGTCTGCGGAGTCCAGAAGTTCATTCCGTATGGAGCAAGAACAGCAGGAAGAGTATGTGCATATTCTTCCGTACCACTACCAAACATTCCCGCCGTCCTGGTATTGCTTGCTGCCGTCCCTACTCTCGTGTCAACAAGTTCAGTCAACGACTGAGCTGAGACACAAAGCATAGATACATACAAAGTGAGAGTGGATAGTATCTTCTTCATATAGCAAAAAATTGTAGTCGATAGTAATCTAAATCAACAAGCCCATGTGGATAATCCTTGTAAATTAAGTTATGAGCAAAAAAATAACATGGAATATTTTTAGCATAAATTATCATGAATTTACCACAAATTATCATTAATTTGTTACGCAAATAATATTTATGATTATTCGTGGCAAATTAATGGTCATTCGTGCAAAAACAAAAGTCTTTTTTTGTACCAAGTTATTTTTTATCATTACTAAACTTTCTCGGCAGAGAATATATTTTCTCTCTCGAGAGAATATATTACGTCAGCATTCCTCTCTGCTTCAGTTCGAGGTATTTGTTAATGACATCAACGGAGAGATGCTCTGGTGTTGTAAGCAAGCTCATTATTCCATGCTGCTTCAAGGCAGAGACAATCATCATCCTTTCGTTTATGGACTTCTCTGCCACGACATGGCGGTAATACTCCTCCACGCTCTCAGCCTTTGAATTCACATATTCACGTATCTCCACATCATCAAAGAACACCACGAGGACACGATGGCGGTTGTTCAGCTGTTGCAGATAGACAAGCTGTCGCTTCATGCTGTCCATAGTGGCAAGAGAAGTATATATAATCAACAGAGAACGCTTGTTAACTCTCATATTGACATTAGACAGAAGAGCAGAGAAATCCGTCTCTCCGAAAGTTGTCTTCTCGTGGTAAAGAGCATCAAGGATTGTCTGCATGTGAGTTGACCTGTTGGATGCTAACACGAATGTGTCAAACTGCTCATTGAAGGTCACTATGCCAGCCTTATCCTCTCGTCTTATGGCTATGTAAGACAATACGAGCGAAGCGTTTATGGCATAGTCAAGCAGAGTCATGCCGTTGAAGCTATGTTGCATCACCCTACCCTTGTCTATCACATTATAGATATTCTGCGAACGCTCATCCTGATACACATTAACCATGAGCTTATGCAGACGAGCCGTAGCCTTCCAGTTGATGTGCCTGTAGTCGTCACCCTTAATATAGTCCTTTATCTGCTCGTATTCAGTATTATTACCTACCTTACGTATTTTTTTAACGCCAAACTCAGTAAGGCGGTTGCTGATGGCAAGCAATTCGTACTTGGTGAGCATCAGATACGAAGGATAGACCTTGACATCCTTAGCCTCGCCACACGTATAACGCCTTGCAACAAGACCAATCCACGTAGATACAAATACACGAATACGCTCAAAGCGATAGACACCTCTCTCTGTCGGACGCAGCTTGTACTTGACAAATGCCTTCTGAGGTTCATCCACATTTTCTGCCTTGTCCATACGCAAGGAGAAGAGGATGTCCCTTCGCTGGAACACATCAGGTATCTCGTCTATTATATCAAGGAAGATAGGCATCCTGTACCTACTCTCCACATCAAGACGGACTTCGTTTTCGTCTCCATTAGAGAATCTGTCAGAACAGAATCGTTCTGCCTTAATGGCATCCTTGGCAGTATATAGCAGGAAAATATCCATAACCAACGCAGCCAGAAACACCCAAAGGCACACCTGACCGACGAGGAACAGAGGTCCCCACCAATAACCGCCAGCCAACAGGACGACAACGACGGCAACGACTATGTATAGCCTTTTGTTTATATACATTACGTCAATTCAACTTTACTGAGGAACCTCAACCTTATCAATAAGCAAACGAGCAACTTTTATAGGAGTGTAGCCCTCCATCTCTGCCTCAGCCGTAAGGATAATCCTGTGCTGAAGCACGTAAGGAGACACATACTTGATATCATCAGGTGTAACGAAGTCGCGTCCGTTTATCAAAGCGTATGCCTTGGCACACTTGAGGATGGCTACCGTGGCACGTGGCGAAGCACCGAGGAACACAGCCCTACTGTTGCGAGTCTGCTCCACTATCTCCACGATATAACGCAACAAGGAATCGTCAATAAGGATGCCTGCAGCCTGCTGTCTGAGCGAGAGAACACCCTCCTTTGAAATGAAAGGAGTAAGCGAGCTTACGTCCGTGAAATCTGCCTTCTGCTGATGGCGTCTCAGGATTTCGAGTCCGTCCTCCACATCTGGGTAGCCAACGGTAATCTTCATCATGAAACGGTCAAGCTGAGCCTCTGGAAGACGGTACGTTCCCTCCTGCTCGACAGGGTTCTGGGTAGCGATTATCGTGTATGGCGCATCCATCTGGTATGTCTTTCCGTCAACCGTAATCTGCCTCTCCTCCATAGCCTCGAACAGAGCCGCCTGAGTCTTGGCAGGAGCGCGGTTAATCTCATCCACAAGAATCATATTGCCAAACACAGGTCCTGCATGGAAATCGAAAGCCGAGGTCTGCATGTTAAACACGGTAGTACCCAGCACGTCGCTTGGCATCAAGTCTGGCGTAAACTGAATACGAGAGAACTTGGCGTCAATCAGCTTGCTTATAATCTTAGCCATAAACGTCTTGGCAACACCAGGCACACCCTCAAGAAGGATGTGGCCGTCAGCCAGCACACATGACAGAATAAGGTCAACAACCTCCTTCTGACCCACGATAATCTTTCCTATCTCATCTTTTATCTGTTGAACCTTGTCTGCAATTTCAACGATATCAACACGTGATTCTTCCATAATTATATCTATAATTAAATTGTTATTTCCTACAATAGTTTCTGTATGTCGTTCATTCCGTCTATGAGGCTTATCATCTTTTCAGCATCTATAGCCACGTCCTTGGAGTTGACCACCTGAAGGGTTCTCACGATTACGGAACGGATGTCCCCACTCTTCATTCCAGTCCTATGACTCAACAGTTGGATGGAATCCTCCAAGTCAATCGTCTCGTCACCCAAGTCTATACCCGTCTTCTTCAGGATGTCCTCCTTGAAGAGTGCAAACTTCTTGCTGACGAGATCCACATGATTATGGTTGTGATAGAACAAAGTGCCAATCAGCTTGACAAACTCCAAGCTATGATTGCGAGGACGCTCAATAACAGGAATGACCTTCTGACGACGCCGAGCGTTAAATATCATAAAGACGATAAGGGTTATGCCCATCAGTCGCCAAGCCCAGAGGAGAGGCTTATTGCTTGTTATCAAGCCCAAGAGAGTCTTTTCCTCATTCGTATTCTCATCAAGGATTCCCTTGCAATATACCTCGGTACGTACCACCTCCCTATCCGAAACGAGCGACATCATGCGGAACACAAGTCCACGTGTGTCCTTGCTCAATACTCCGTAATTGGTACAAAGCAAAGGAGCGGCACAAAGGATTATCTGTCCCTTTCCGTACTTTCTGGTGCAAACAAAGCCTCTTGTCTCTTTCTCATTGAACGCTTTAGATGCAACTGTCTTGACCTTGACAGAATCCCAAACAAACAAGCCAGATTCGATTAAGCCTCTATAAAAACGATAAACACTCCGAGGATAGTCTCCAGTTCCATCATGCCAATATATGGTATCGTTACTATATTCATTTCCTTCAAGATTACGTATAAGATCCGGAACCGTAAAATATCCTTTAGTATACGTTCCCATATTATAATCCGCACCAAGAAGAGAATCCGTCATATTTTTATTATCATAAGACGTACTCATGACAAGCATCACCTTTCCACCCTTCTCCATAATGCTCTTCATGGCTTTGTTGTCATTTCCCGAGAGAGGAATCTCCTGACCCACAACCAAGACATTACGTACCTTGCCCGTACTATCCATCTCCTGCGCAATAGAACTTAGCGAATGTTGCGTATTCTTATATCCCTTAGGAAGGCTCTTGGTCATGACGGAGTCGAAGACCATACATCCGAATGGCTCGCCGTCATTATGACGGAACGTAGGCTCCCACTTGAATGCTACAGGCATACGCGTCTGAATGACAAACATGAGGACGACAAAGACGGCAAACAGAAGGATAATCTTTACAT
>JAGCWG010000243.1 GCA_017961965.1 Bacteroidaceae bacterium
ACTACTTCGAGTTCTGTCCTAAGTCTGTGTATGCAGGCGTGAACGCGGAGGATACTCACTAAACGATAATATAATTCATCTTCTGCGGATGGATGCTAAAATCAAACGAGGTACGATGTGGTAAATCGAACGAGGTATGATGTGGTATATCGATAGTAATCGAATTGGTATATCGTTAGTAATCGACTTAGCATATCGATAGTAATCGACTTTTGAGACCGTTCCCGAGGCGGTTATCCATCAGCAGAGAAAGTGAAAACTAAACAACTATACATTATGATATTACGAGATAAAATAAAGGGTAGGGGCTTGCTTAGTGTGGCTGTAGGCATGATAATGGCACATTGCGCCCTATTCTCCCTGACTGCTTGTTCCGACACATGGGAGGAGCATTACGATGCCCCTCAGAAGAGAGGTTCGCAGTCGCTCATGACAATAATCGATGCCGACCCTCAGTTGAGCAACTTCGGCAAGCTGCTCAGGTCAACGCATATATATACCAACAACCGTCGCTCAAATGTGACATACGCCGATATGCTTGGTGCAGACCAGTCTCTCACTGTCTGGGCACCAATCGACGGTACGTACAATGCCGACTCACTCCTTGCCTTGTGTCAGACGGCTAAGGGCGACTCAGGAGTGGCTGTACACTTCGTGACTAACCACATAGCACGCAGCCTCCACAGCCTTTCTGGCACAACCCCAACGTCGGTGCGTATGCTCAATGGTAAGTACGTAAATGTTGATGAAGCTAATGTGGGCGGAAGAAAACCTGTATCTACCAATATCCATGCCAAGAACGGAGTCCTCCATAAGCTCAACGGTGACGCATACTATTATTATAATATATATGACACCATCACATCGCTTGATGCGTATGCCCACTTCGGCGCACCACTCTTGCAGTTCGAGCGTCAGGAGCTTGACGAGGATGCCAGCGTGGTGGCAGACATCGTCAACGGAGAGAAGATTTATTCCGACTCCGTGACTTACAAGCAGAACACGTTCTTCAACTACATAGACGATGTATATAGCGAGGACTCATCCTACCTTGTGCTTGCTCCTTCAAAGGAGATATGGGAGCCTGTGTATAACGAGGCGAAGAAGTACTTCAACTACGGCAACGTGGCTAAGGCAGATTCCCTCACAGCCTTCTGGACATCAATCAACCTCCTTGAGGATATGTTCTACAACTACAACTTGCAGTACGATATGGGTGACTCCATCATGTCCACAGGATATTACAGAGGCGGTTGGCCATATCATGTGTTTTACGACCCATTCGGCGAGGATGGTATCATTACACGTTCAGAGATTGCAAGCATACGTGTATGTTCCAACGGTTATATATACAATATTACCAAATGGCCTTTCACCATCAAGGAGCAGTTCTTCCATCCTATTAACGTACAGGCAGAATACTCAGCCTACATGACTAACAGTACCGACTGTACATATAGCGTGAATGATGCTGTCGGTGATACTATCTCTGGTAACAAGTACCTCTACATCAAGGCAAAGTCAAACAAGAACTGGACGATATCATACAACGTCAGGGGTACTCTCAGCGGAACATACGACGTATGTGCCGTGGTGCTTCCAAAGACCGTGTATCGTGCCTCATCAAAGGACACACGTCCTAATAAGCTGTTCGCTTCATTCGAATACAAGGATGTGGATGGCAAGAAGCAAACCATCGATATTGAAGACCCAGCCATATCATCAGGCGTGACCGTCGATACCATCCGCCTCGGACGTATCACCATGCCTGTATGTAACTTCGGACAGACGGATGCAGACCTCAACGTCACAATCAAGTGTACCCTTGCACGTACGGAGACTACTTTCAGCCGTGAGTGTCTCCTCGACTGCATCTATCTGCGCCCAGTCACAGAAGAGGATATGAAGAATGAGGAAGAAGCAAACCAAAATGGCGTTAAGCCAAGAAAGGAGGCTAAGAAATGAAAACTATAGGATATAAGATATTTGCACTTGCTGCAACGGTTGCCGTTCAGTCGTCGTTCATGACAACAAGCTCCTTTGCCCAGCCAAAGAGACAACCTACAGCTGCAGCACCTGTTGCCACAAGGGAATACACAGGTAAGGTGGTGGATGCCGCAACTGGCGAACCACTCTCTGGTATTCGTGTACAGGCATACAACTACAACCGTGCAGCTGCCATGACAGAGGACGACGGTACGTTCACCATCAAGCTGCCGGAGTTTGTCACGTCGCTCATATATACGGGTGAAGGCTATAACGTCATTCAACAAGGCATAGGTAACTCAGAGGCAACCCTGAGAGTAGTCAGGATGTATCCGGACAAGTATGCTGAGATTTACTCTTCAACGACGGATGCCACAATCGGTAGGACAGCGAATGCCGATTACCTCAATAATGACATGAGCATCGACAATCAGATACAGAAGACATTCGGTGGTGAGATGCTTACAACCATGCGTAGCGGTGTGGCAGGTCAGGGTATCACGATGCTCATGAACGGTATCAACTCGCTTAATGCCAACGCCCAGCCACTCATTATTGTGGATGGCGTTATCCAGAATATGCAGCTCAACGCCATCTCCCTTCACGATGGCTTCTTCAACAACATCCTTGCCAACATCATGGTGGAGGACATAGAGAAGGTAAGCGTGCTCAAGAACGGTACTGCCATCTATGGTGCCAAGGCTGCCAACGGAGTTGTCATCATCGAGACAAAGCGCAACAAGTCAATGGCTACACGTATCGATGTGAGCATAGGCGGTAGCTACGAACTTCTCCCAAAGACTCCAAAGGTGATGAATGCCGAGGACTATCGAATCTATGCTTCAGAGCTTATCGGTACTACGGGCTCTATCTCCAACTCGTACAAGTTCCTTCAGGCAGATCCAAAATACTATTACTACAATATGTATCATAACTCTACGGACTGGAACAAGGAGGTCTATCATGAGGCATTCACCCAGAACTACAGCATCAACGTGCAGGGTGGTGACGACGTAGCCAACTATAACCTCTCCGTCGGTTACACAGGAGGTGATGCCACACTCAAGGATAATTCATATTCACGATTCAATCTCCGCCTCAATACGGACATCGTCGTGCTCCCAACGCTTACGGTACGCTTTGACGCTTCGTACAGCGACGTGAGCCGTAACCTCCGTGATGATGCGGTCAAGGATGACGTGACAGACGGACTTATCTCCTCTCCATCCTTCCTTGCCCTCATCAAGGCACCATTCCTCTCACCATACGCCTACGATACAAAGGGAAACCTCTCAAGCTACCTTGCTGAGGCAGACGACTATCTCTCTGACGTGTCAATAGCAAGTCTCAAGTACAATAAGTCGCTTGCCAATCCAGTAAGCCTTCTTGACAACGCTGAGGGTATGAATAAGAACCACTTTGGTAACCGTCTCATCACCCTATCGGTCACTCCTAAGTGGAATGCAACCAAGGAATTCTTTCTTGCTGACCATTTCGCTTTCCAGATTGACAACACAGAAGACCGTTACTACATTCCTATAAACGGAGTTCCTAATTACCGTATTGAAGGTCTTGGTACCGTGCAAAACCTTTCTTCTGCCATGGCTGGTCGTCAAATTACTGTCATGAATGACTTGTACGCAGGATATAGCAAGCGTTTCGGTGCACACAAGATTGATGCACGCGGTGGTTTCCGTATCTTCAGCGATACATACAATCTCAATGCTGAGTATGGATATGACACCGGTAATGACAAGACACCTAATATGTCAAAGGGACTTCATTATAAGAAGACAGATGGTGCTGACGAACGTAATATTAACTTCACATATTATCTCAACGCCAACTATAACTACCTTGAGCGTTACTATCTCACCCTTGGTGCTTCGCTCGATGGTTCAAGCCGTTTCGGTAAGGACATAGAGAGCGCACTCAAGGTCAGCAACTATGCCTTCGGTCTTTTCCCATCTGTTGAAGGTGCATGGGTTGCCACAAACGAGAAGTGGTTCAACGCAAAGGGCATCGACTACCTCCGCTTCAACGTAGGTTATGACATCCTCGGTAATGATGACATTGACGGCAAGGCTGCAAGAACATACTTCACTGAGAAACTTATGTTCCAGAAGACAACAGGCTTGTTCCTTGGTAACATCGGTAACACTAAGTTGAAGTGGGAGACAACACGTCGTCTTACTGCTGGCTTCAAGTTTGTAGGCTTCGACAACCGTCTTAACCTCTCATTCATATACTTCAACAGCGTCACTTCTGACCTCCTTTCAGTAAATGCTCTCAGCTACATCACAGGTCTCCGTTATAACTGGAATAATGACGGTAAGCTTGCCAACGAGGGATTTAATGTAGCATTTGATGCAAAGGTTTTAAACCTTAAAGATTTCGTGTGGTCTATAGGCGGTAGTGTTGGACACTATAAGAACAAGATTAAGGCTCTGGCTGCTTCTGCCGACCATATTGACACAGAACTGTATGGAGCTACAATCCGTTCTCAGGTGGGCAGCCCAGCAAATCTGTTCTATGGATATAAGACAAACGGTGTCTATGCAACCGAGAAAGAAGCATCAGACGCAGGAATCTACCAAGTAAAGCAGAATGGTGAAAAGCAGTATTTCCATGCTGGAGATGTACGATTCGTTACTGATGATAAGGTACTCGACTCAAAGGATATGCAGGTCATAGGTGACCCTAATCCTGATATCTTCGGTACTATTAATACCATGGTGTCTTGGAAGAGCTTTACGCTTACTGCCAACTTTAACTACTCTCTTGGAGGTGATATCTACAACTACCAGCGTTCTGTGCTCGAATCAGGTTCATACTTCTACAACCAGACGACAACCATGCTCGACCGCTGGACGTATGAAGGACAGCAGACTGATGTTCCTCGTGCCTCATTCCTCGATGAGATGGGCAACAGCCGCTTCTCGGATCGTTGGATAGAGGATGGCAGTTACTTGAAGCTAAAGAACGTAACTATCAGCTACAAGTTGCCTGTTCACAACGAGTACATTCAGGGCATAACGGTATGGGCTGCCGGTAATAATCTCTTTACACTTACCAAGTACCTTGGCAACGACCCAGAGTTTGCTTCAACAAACTCCGTCGTAGGTATGGGAATCGACCGTGGCATGCTCGGTGCTGGTCGCAGTTTCTCACTTGGTATGAAGATTAACCTCTAAAACACTTGAATATATGAAATCTATTATAAGAAAAGTATTTGTTACGTCACTTGCGTTTGCTACGCTCGGCTCTTCCATGCTCACTATGGAGAGTTGTTCAGAGCCAGAAAGCAACCTCGTGGA
Source organism: Bacteroidaceae bacterium (assembly GCA_017961965.1). Next base: position 5,304 of record JAGCWG010000243.1, read on the forward strand.
CTTTAATCATACACTCAACTCACCAAACGATACCTTGTTTTCTCTCCTCGGAGTGATACAGACCATGCGTAAGGTGACTGACCGAACAATCATTCTCGGCGAGGTGCGTGGAGATCTTATCTCTGTTACGGATGCTGCAAGCGATGCCCTCAAGAACCTTGCAGAGTTCCGAAATCTCG
>JAGCWG010000244.1 GCA_017961965.1 Bacteroidaceae bacterium
AACTATAATCAAGTCAAACAATAGCTTACTTGTAATATTTGATTGAATCGAATATACATTTCAAAAACTACATTAACAGACTATACAACATAACGACAAAAAATAAAAGCATGAAAAAACTATGGACTATTTGCCTAATGGCAGCCGTGAGCATACTCAGTATCTCAGCACAGGGAATCTATGACATCAAGGTAAAGAATGATGCCGGCAAAGAAGTAGCGATGGCAGACTACAAGGGTAAGGTGCTCCTTATAGTCAACACTGCTACACGATGCGGTTTCACACCACAGTACAAAGAATTGGAAGCTCTCTACCAAAAGTACCATGCAGAAGGTCTTGAGATTCTTGATTTTCCTTGTAATCAATTTGGAGCTCAGGCTCCTGGTTCAATTAAGGAAATACATGAGTTCTGCACTGCCAACTTCGACATACAGTTTCCACAGTTCGACAAGATTGACGTGAATGGAACTAACGAGTCCCCACTCTTCACCTATCTCAAATCACAGAAAGGATTCAAAGGCTTTGACCTCAATAACGAGACAGGTAAGTTCATGGACAACATGCTTCGTAAGCAAAACAGCAACTACGACAAGAATGCTGACATAAAATGGAACTTCACCAAGTTCCTCGTATCACGTGATGGTCGTATCATCAAGCGTTACGAGCCAACAGAAAACATGAGAGACATAGAACTTGATGTCCAGATGGAATTGAATCCTGTACTCAGTAACATAATGGCACGTCGTTCAATTCGTAAATATCTTGACAAGCCTGTAGAACATGAGAAGCTTGAACTCGTAGTACGCAGTGGAATCAATGCACCAAGTGGAATAAACCGCCAGCCATGGATTGTAAGAGTAGTGGAAGATCAGAAACTCATTTCCGACGTAACAGAGGTATATAAGCAAAAAAACAAGGAACAGGTAAAGCGTGACGCAAACTTCAAGAATATGTTCCGCAACGCTCCAAACCTCATCTGCGTATGCACGCCATCAGATGGTACCGGCGAACTTGACGCAGGACTACTCGGTGAAAACATGATGCTTGCAGCTCAGTCACTTGGTCTCGGCACATGTTGCCTTGGAGCACCAATACGTTTTCTTAACGTAACAAACGAGGCAAAATTTTTCATAGAGCGTCTTGACATACCAGAAGGCTATCACCTATTATATATCATAGGTATCGGCTATCCAGACGAGCAGCCAGATGCAAGACCACGTGATACGTCAAAGATAAAATATATCAAATAAATATAACAAAAAATAAAACAAATAAAACATGAAAAGCTTTGGTTCAAAACCGTGGATACTTCCACAACCAGTGTTGATTATCGGCACTTATGATAAAAATGGCAAGCCAAATGCAATGAATGCAGCTTGGGGTGGACAATGGGACATGCATGAACTTACCATATCACTTGGCTCACATGCAACAACAGACAACCTCGAAACAAATGCATACTTTACCGTTGCTTTTGCCACAACACAGACAATGGTATCCTCCGACTACGTAGGCATTGTAAGCGGCAGGAACACACCAAACAAAATAGAAAAAACAGGATGGACAACGGAGAAGGCTCCTAATGTGAACGCACCACTCTTCAAGGAGTTCCCATTAACTCTGGAATGTAAGGTAAAGCAGATGATTGACAAGAGCGCTGCTGGCTACAACCTTGTGGCAGAGATTGTCAACATACTCTGCGATGAAAAATATCTGACAGCCGACGGCAACCCAGATGTTGAGAAGATGGGTATTATCACATACAACCCTGTCAGCAACACTTACATCCAACTCGGACAAACAGTAGGACATGCTTTCTCTGACGGCAAACAATTGAAATAGACTTAACAAGGACATATTAACAAAAAAGAGGGTACACATATCATCGTGCACTCTCTTTTTTTCGTCTCTTGTAGTTAGGAGGAGTAAAGAGAAGTAAAAATGAGCAAGTTGAAAACTTCCGAAACTTGAGTTATCTGACACATACTCTTAATTTCCTACTATCACAACCGTCATGCCATTGGAGTGACCGCCGTACATTGGGGCATAGGTACACTCGGCGGTGGTGATGCCCATGTTGTAAGTACCAGAACGAGTGACATAATAGTCAATGTCGAGGGTACTTGTTCCTTCGTGATAAGTCTGGAAGAACATCTCGATGTAGGAGTCATGGATAGATTGGTAACAGCCTTCACCACCCTTCCACTGATAACCGCTAAGCTTGTCAACAGGTTCGAAGCATGCTGGATGAAGTGTCTTGACACATACATAATCCATGTCTCTGTCAGTATGGAGAGTATGACGCACACGTACCTTTTGACCCACCTTCAAAGTCTCTCCCTCACTGAGGTCACGCCACTTAGGGAGCGTTGATAAGTTGTCCTCCACCATTATCCTACGTGATATTCTTACCTCACCAGTAGTGTTGGAATTAAGCTTATTACTCTCCTCCGTAAAGGTTACAGTAACGGCACCCCAAGATATTGAGGAATTGCTTGTTCCCTGAGCCTTTGAACTCTTATTCCTTTGAATCTTGAGAGTCTTAGCATTTTCTGCGAGAGATGCAGACACCTGCTTGTTCATATAACCTATCTCCTCTGCAAAGTAGAGAGAATCCTTCTTTACGTTATCCATGACGAATGACTTGTCTGTAAGTTGCTTACCGTTGAGCGACATACGTGGGAGAGAGGAGTCATGAGTAAAGAGTGCTGAGCTGATAGAAGAATCATTCATCTTCAACAGGAGGTCACACACGTTCACCGTATTGGCAGGATTATCCCATGACTGTACCTGTTTCTGGCGAAGCAACCATATTGTCATGTCGTTGAGATTATCATCCTTCGGATTAACAGCATAGAAGGCCTCCATTGCAGCCACCTGTGTAGGTATGCGGTAGTCGTACCATGAATATTGTGCACGGTTTGACTCAAAATGTTTGCCGAGACCTTCGTCCTTTACAAGATAATGGCGTACGACATTGAGGAACTTGTCCGCACTACTCTTCCTTCCGAACGCACGTAATATGTTGCTTGAAGCAAAGAGACCATATATGGATAGTTCCTGAGAGTGAGTCTCAATGTATGAAAGCATCTCGTTGCGGAGAGCCTTTGCCTGTCTGCTTACCTTGCGGTCAGGCATCGTAGAGCATACATAGAGATAGTGGAGGTCACTCTCGCTTGGAACGGTCTTTATCTTAATTGCACGGTTGAACTCATAACGCTCCACCTGAATGCTGTCAAGGTAGGAAAGAAGAGCCCCCCAACCCCCGAAGGGGGCGTCCTTACGGGTCAGGGCATTAGTATCTTTACCAATAACACTTTCCTTTGAGCCTTTAAGTTCTTGTACGTCGCCACTGTTCTGGACAGCCGCCCCCTTTGGGGGAAGGGGGGCCTTAACCAACTGTTCTGCTACGAGCAGGGTGATATAGTAACTGCTACGGTCGAATCCACTGAACCAGCGGAAACCGCCATCATTACATTGCACGTCCTTCAGATCCTTCATAGCCTTGGTAAGCTTTGCGTTCACCGTATCACGATTGATGACAGGCTTCTGAGTATAGGCAGAAAACTTAGTGTCGAGAGCAAGGAGCATACTGTTGGCATAGACGGATGCTGCAAGTGATGGTGCACTTGGTGACTCAGGAGTATCAATCTGTCGGAGAGCCTCAACAACTGTCCACACAGGGTTGGCAGTATATTCGATGCTCATGGTCTTCTCCTCTGCCGTAGAGCTATTGCCATTATACACCTTTGACAGGTCAATGGTCTTCTCGCTTGCATTATCTATATAGAAAGGTACGCTTTCGGTCAACTTAACACGTGAAGGGAGTACTGGAAGAAGATTACGCTCACCATCAGAGAATGAAGAGTGAAGAGTGAATAATGAAGAATCCTTAGAACCTTTCACTTTTGAGCTTAGTCCTTTTGCGCCCTTTATCTCTTCGCCCTTGACATTTCCTTCTGCCACGACCTCACATATATAGTCGTCTGCCGAAGATGTGGCAGTAACAGGGAATGAAACCACGATGGTAGAATCAGCACCACACTCAAAAGGCATAGTCTTGGAGAGTGACGCAATAAGTTCCTCGGTACGTGCATTAAGAATGCGCATCTGCACCCTACCCTTAATGGACTTATCGCCTTGATTGATGATACGTACAGGTATCATTGCCTCATCACCCACACGGATGAACCTTGGCATCTGTGGCTGAACCATGAATGTCTTCTGTGCCACAGCCTCAGCAGTTATCACTCCATTGTTCATTTCTTTGTCATGAGCAAAGCCGAGGAACTTCCACTTGGTCAAAGACTCTGGAAGCGTGAAACTAATCTCCACTTCCCCATTCTTGTCCGTCACAAGGTGAGGATAGAAGAAAGCCGTCTCTGCAAAGTTGGTACGGAGAGGTGCAGAGATTGGAGTCTCAACAGCAGATTCTTCTGTTTCATCATCTTGTGTCCAATGTTTTGCCTTTACGACGACATATTTCATTGTAGATTCATGATTAATCTTCTTCATTTCTAATCCTGCATTTTTACTATCCAAGA
>JAGCWG010000245.1 GCA_017961965.1 Bacteroidaceae bacterium
ACCCACATCAACCCCGATGAGATCATCGAGTTCCTCAAATCCATCGACCTGTACGAAGTCCCGTATTACGGGAAGGGTGTAGCTCGGATATACACAGGCGAACCGTACAGATACGGCTCCGCATGGCTCGTGAGTGAAATTCCCTCACGCGACATCGACCGGATCGAAGCGCTGTTACACGGCAATGTGTAAGAAAGGAGTGATCGGCGTGATTACAGCGACTGATGTAATTGACCGCATGGATGGTTGGTCCAACGTGCAAGTGAACAAGTACGACTCGGACACGGAGAAGTACGAGCTCGTATGGGAGGACAGCAGCGAGAGCGCGATACCCGACGAGTACGGCGACCTCGCGGTGGAAGTGATACACATCTACGGCAACACTTTAGTGTTGGACTGTGACGAACAGTGATTACAAGGAGGAATGTAAAAATGTGCATTATCGCAGTAAGCAAAAAAGGCGTCCGTCAACCCACAATGCAACAGCTTCGCAACATGTTCGACCGCAACCCCGATGGTGCAGGGTACATGTACGCAAGAGACGGTCTCGTGCATATCCACAAGGGCTTCATGAAGTGGGATGACTTCGAGCGCCAGATCAAAGCCGAAAATTTCACCGCAGACGACCCTGTCGTCTATCACTTCAGAATCTCGACTCAGGCAGGTACACGCCCCGAGATGACACACCCGTTCCCGCTTACGGGACATCTCCCGTACTGCGAAGTGCTCGACCTGACATGCAAGTATGGCGTTGCACACAACGGGATTATCCACATGACCTCTTTCACGAAAGAGGTGCGGTACTCCGATACTGCCTACTTCATCGCTTGGTACATGACGAAGCTCATCAGAGAACAGGCAGACATTACAGACCCCGCTGTAATCGACATGATCGAAGTGCTCACAAACAGCAAGTGGGCAATCATGGACGGGGAAACAGGCGATATACAGATCGTGGGTAAGTTCGAGAACGTGAAGGGACTTCTGTTCTCGAATCACACTTACGTCAAGTGTACATATGACCTCGACGTACCCAAGGGCAAGAAGTGGGGCAAGTACCCTGTGTACACTCTCGACGAACCCGAAGACGAAAAGGACAGCCCTTGGTGGGACTTTCCGTGGATTCACGACTACAGCAAGACCGACTACAGGTAAGGAGGCGATCAGCTATGACGTACAAGGTCTGGTATCACTGCTCCGGTTGTATCGACATCGAAGCAGATAGCGAGAGTGAGGCGCTCGAACAGTTCGATGAACTGTCCGAGCACACCCTGCTCGACAACTCTTTTGGCTGGAACCGTGACGATATCGAAGAAAATTGAGGAGGCATGCGCAATGGCAAAATCTTATCATCCCATCACACACTCTCTCTTCACCGCCGTCAAAAGCCTGCTCGAAGCAGGCGCCACCTACGCAGAGGTGAAGAAATTTTACGGGCTCGGCACGGACACGATTGCTCGCATAAAGCAGTCCGAAACGCACGAGGAGTACAAGCAGATACTTGCCGCTATCGCGATAAAAAAGCGTGAACGCGATCAGGCTCGTAAGCGCTCCGAAGAACCCAAGGTTACAGAGCCTGCTGTGGTTACAGAACCTGCTGTAGCCACACCGCCCCCTGTAGTCGCCCTGCCTCCGCTCTACAAGCGGGACATCACAGACCTGCTCAAAGAGCAGAACGACCTTCTGAAACTTATCAGTGACAAGCTCGCATACATTGTGCAGCAATTAACGTGAGGAGGTGTGACACATGACGAAGGTTAACTGTTACGAAGAGCATTGTAATCTCGACGGCCTCGAAGTAGACATTCTGGTTCTTGAACGGGATTACGGGTGGGACATATACTACGCGAAGAAAAACTACACATACACTTGCGCTTTCGGCTTGAGCGAACCCAAAGTGAGCCTCGAAGAGGCTTTTGAGATCGCTAAAGCAAATGCGCTCAGTTACATGTGGAATTGGAGTGATTTTGAATGAAAAACAAGTTCCTTGTTACATACGACACTGTAATCGACAAAGGTCTCCAGATCGTCATATGGGCTGACTCCCGTGCTGACGTGAAGCCTATGCTCAAGCGCCATCTCGGAAGTGCGATGTTTCACATCAAGTCAATTACACCGCAGGATGTAAAGTCCGTTGCGCCATATATGACCAAGTTCGTGGAGGTGCAGTGATGAAAAAGAATCCGTTGCTCGAACTCATTACAATCGTCCTTGTAATCCTCTTCATACGCTCGCTGTTCTGACGCTTGCCTATCGTAGCTGTATATGATATGCTACACGAGGAGGTGTAACGTAACATGACAGGCGAAGAGTTCAGACGAGCGCGAATAAGAGCCTGCATCACGCAGAGGAGGCTCGGCGAAATGCTCGGTTACAAGGGACGGTGTGCCGAAAACGTCGTGCAGAATTGGGAGTACGACAGGCAGCCGATCCCGATCAAACACTTTCGGCAACTTGCAAAGATACTTGAAATACCGCTCGAAAAGTTCATACCATGACTAAAGGCGCTACACAACACCGTGTAGCGCCTTTTTCACTCATTAGCATCTTACCACAGAACAGGTGGTAAAGCAACCCCTTTTACACAACTTCGTGTAATCAATGACTAAGGTAGTCTTCAGCTTCCTTCCTCGTCATGAAGAAGTGAATCCCGTTTGCGCACTCTTCCCACCTGTTTTCGTCAAACTCCCATCTTGGCGATACGACTCTCCCTTTAACGTATTCAAAGTGCGGATCGTGCGCAGAATACGCGTTTCTTACCCTTTTGCCGTCGTAGTCCGTGATGTCGAGTACTTTCGCTTTCGACGCCCTGCACTTCCTTCCCGTGCTGGACGACCGCTTCGCGTCTGCGGGTATGAGCAGCCTCACAATCACAGGCTCATACGCCTTGGTAAAGCACTTCTTCCACGCCTCAAACTCTCCCGTTTCCGGGCAAACCATCGGGAGATACGGGACGTGTTTAGCCTCTGCGAAATCGGCATCGTCGAGCCAGCAACCACGGAAGCTCACGCCCTCAAGTTCTGCCCTCTTGAATTGCGCGCTTCGCAGGTCGCAACCGATAAATGAGACGTTGTGTAGGTTTGCATCCTTAAAATCTGAGAATTTAAGGATGCACCTGCGGAAGGAAGCACCTTCAAGGTCTGATGCTGCAAATGAGACATTTTGCAGGTCATAATCGGTAAAGAACATACGGCGAAGATTCATGCATTTCAGTTCAATCACGTCTCCGTCACAGATTTTGCGATCCTTTAGCGTTTCAAAAATGTCATCAATTTGCGGTTTTCTCATAGTTAGCCCTCCTCGTCAGTCTTTACATTCTTCCTTGTAGTCCTTGCGCCTCTTCAGGTACCGCGCATAAGCGTCCCGAAAAGCTACCCTTACAAAAGCCGGTGTAATCCTCAGGTCGTTCCAATCGCGTTCACGTTTCCGTATGGCGGCTACCACGCGGAAGTGCCGCCTTACTGCTCGTTCGCCCATAATGCCTCCTTGTGGTCATTGTGACTATAAATGCAGCCGTTGATTTTACTCACTTTTGGTCTTCGTGGCGGTCTTCTTTTTTACAGGCCGCCATGTAAGCAGTCTCTTCATGGCTATCCTCCTCTGCGATTATTAATGGCTGACGGCACTTATTCTCCTACCCCTTTATTTCGTGCCTGTCCTGCTTATCCACGGTCAGCTATGCTGCCTGATACGAGTTTCTCAAGGGTACAGGACGTTTGAATCAGCCAAGTTGTGAACTCATGGCATCTGCCTTTTTCAGCCTATTCATGGTTATTTATTGGATATTCAGACCAATCAATTTTCTGTCCGCATTGTGGGCAGTAATTATGTTCTACAATGTCCAATGTCTTGCCACAAGCACCACACTTGTATATTTTATTTCCATAGTATACACTCGGTTTCATTGGTTCTTCTTTGTTGCTTTCCATACGTTTTTCTCCTATTCATCAGATAGAATTATTTAACTTTTGTCTATAATGACTTCCAACCAAATCCCTGTGTTGTCATACCCAACTGCTACATATCCCATCTCCCCTATGACCTTGTTTATCCTGTTCATAATTTCTGCAACATCTTCTTGCTTTACAGACGATGTAATTTCCTGTTCACTCATTCCCACTTCACCGTCCTTTCACAGATAAAGGATTAGCCCGTCATAGCCCGGGAAGTTTTTCATCGTGCGCTTTATGCAGCGGCCTATCGCACGTTTCCAGCGTGCCTTCCTGTAGCATTTCCGGTATATGTGGATATATTCAAGTCTGCCCTTTTTGATGCAGGCTATCATTCCGGCTCACCGTCCTTCTCTGCGAACTGCTTGCACTCGTTTGGTGTGTCCATTGTTAAATAAGCATATTCTACAATGTCACATTCAACAGGAACTTCGGGATGATAATGTCTACAAACATCACATTTTGTCATTCCTGCTCACCGTCCATTCAGACTTGCTCTCCATCTTGCGCTATCTTCTGTCTGCCGAATCTGCACCTTCAGCCGTTCGATCTCTGCTTGCTGTTCTTTCAGCAGTTCAAGGGCATCCCTATTAATCTCGTCACTGCACCACCTATGTCCTTTGGTGCCATCGTATATATAATAAGGACAATCGACGCAACTGACGTGCCTGTTTTCGCAACACTCTAACCCTTTAATAACCTTCTCGATATCTGCCACTAACGCTGCCCTCCTTTACATGATCCTCTGTAATGCCTTCAGCGCGTACCCGTGGCACCTGAACACGCTCTTCTCGTCCGCGTAGTCCATCTCGTCGCGTATCAGTTTCCATGAGTGTCCGCATATGTACCGCAGGACAAGCACCATGCGGAACTTCTCCTGCGGGAGCTTCTCGATCAGCGCCTCGGCTTCCTTGACGAAGGCGATGTACTCCTTCTCCTTCTTCTCCAGCTCGGACATCAGATCGACAATCCCTACCGCGCTCGTCTCGACCTTGGACGTGTTCCCGCCCCCGTGAGGCATGCCCGTAAGCTTTACACCGATTGATGTAGCCAACTCGGCATAGTGCAGCTTCTTGTCGGCGATGAGCTTCAGCTCAGTCTCAGCCTTCCGCACCCGCGCCATGTATTCCCTTGCTGTCATCGGCATCCTCCTCGATTGGCACCTCTCGTGCAGGGGTAGGTGCAACATCCATCAGCCACCACTCGCGGCATCCCTTGCCGTCCTTGGCTTCGAGCTGGCACTCCTCGTGCTCCATGCACCACGGGCAGGGGCTCCCACCTGCGATCATGGCGTCTATGCATTGGTTATACGCCTTAATGTCGGCACTACATCGCCTGTTGTAATCCTCGAGCTCTTCAATCCGTTTTGCCGCGGCTTTTGCCGCCTGTCGTGCGTTCATTCCTCAAGCCTCTCCTTTTCTTTTTGCAAAGCCAAATCCGCAATGACAATAAGCGACTCGGCGATACTTATAAGTGCCGACTGTTTGCAAATCTCGTGATAAGTTTTTTTCATCCCCGCCTCGGATGCGTTCATTATTGCCATACTTAAATGGCTACTTAGCATGCTGTAATCGTGTTCATCCATAAACGTCCTCACTCGCTTTCGTTCTGGTCGCCTGTCGCGAACTCTTCCTCCCACAAATCAAGCTGTTCGCTGTCGTCTAACTGAATGACCTTGCCCTTTCTGGGCTTGCCGTATACCCCGCACTTATCGCGTACGGGGCAACGGTAGCACTGATTGCCGTAGTTCATTCCAACGGTCTCCTCAATTCAATGGCAGGAAGCCCTTGCTGTACGCTTTCTTCAACCGACTCGACGGGCTCTATGTGTGGATTTCTCAGACTCTCTTCAAGGAGCTCGCGAATATGGCGGTCAAGTGCTTGTGCAGCCCCCCTCGCCAAGTCGTCAGAGATACTTCTTGCAGAGGTGCTTGTTGCAGAGATACTTCTTGGCATCTCCGGGAGCGATGTGTAGCGCACAAACCGTACACGGTCTGGCGAGAGTTCGCCATCGCTCAGCGGGGTGCCACTCGCACAAGCACTCTCGTACCTGCCGAATGTCGCGTCATCCATGCTCGTACTCTGGGCGAGAGGTCTGCTCTCGTATCTCTTCACAGCGTCTCTTATCCGCGCCATGATCTTCATGAGTTTGCCCATGTCTGCCTCTTCGAGGCGAAACTCGTACATGTTAGGGTCGTCTGCGCATCGCCCGAACGAGAGGTTTGTGGCAAAGTCCTTGGCAAATTTCCGCAGGTCCTTATCCACGAAGACCGGAAGGTTTGTAACCTTCAGTTGCTGAAGTTTGGTTTTGGACCGCCGTACCTCTTCCCTGAGGTAATCTATGTACGGCACGGCTTCTTTCGCATTACGCGATGCACAGCCTCCCTTGTTCCTAAAACCGCAGCCTCGGCAGCCCTTCGTGTCTACCTCTGCGCACCGTTCCAGTCTGTGATATATCTCACTCATACGCCTACTCTCGCTTTCTCTCGATGATTATCGTCACCACTGCCGCGATCATAACGATCAGCGCAATCACCATGATTACAATGAATCCTGTAATGATGCCTTTTACAGTGGCCTCTGTAGCGTCAATCAGGAAATTCGTGAACATCTTCAGGTTCCTCCGTTTTTTCCTCGGGGGGAAGGGGCCTTAACGCAAGGCCCTTGATGGAGTTGATATACTCGACCATTTTCGCGGCGATCTCTTC
>JAGCWG010000246.1 GCA_017961965.1 Bacteroidaceae bacterium
AGACTGACGTAATAACACCACTTGTTCATTATCGGATTCCACACGACATCAGGTGCCCATTGGTCACCGCGAACCCAATCAGCCTCAGACGCGTTTGTATTGCTTGCGTATGTAGCACACCAAGCAGCAGCATCGAATGATGGGAAGTCCACCTCTTCAACGACTCCATTAAGCTTACGCTTAACCTTACGTGCTGGACTTGACTTGAATGCCTTGTCGTAAGTCTTATTGTAATAATTGTTGATTACCGTCCAGTTTCTCAAATCGGAACTTACAGCTCCGATATAATGAGAACCATAGATATAGTATTTACCATCCTGAGAATTGAAATAGACCGAAGGATCATGCACACTGATGTTATTGAACGTCTTCGGCTTGTACAAATTTGCCAAATCTGAAGTCAAGATTTGTGTCTGAGCATTGATGACATTACCCCAATAAAAAAATGCCATCATTAAAGATAGTAGTAATCTGTTCATATTATTGATATTAGTTGGTTTTTGTTCGTAATATTTAGGAAAATAGAAGTAAGAAGTGTCCCGTTATGAAATACATTTGCAAAACTTCTCTGCAAACTTACGAAGAAAAATCCTTATACAGAAGAGGATAAACAAAAAAAAGACTGTACATCGTTAAATGTACAGTCTTTGATATATAAGTAAAAGTAATTTTTACCTTACTCTGCTGGAGTCTCTGCAGGTGTTTCTGCAGGAGCCTCTGTTGCCTCAGCAACCTCAGCCTTTGGAGCAGCCTTCTTAGAACGACGTGTGCGAGTAGTCTTCTTAACTTCCTGCTTAGCCATGTTCTCATCGAAGTCAACAAGCTCGATGAAAGCCATATCAGCATCGTCATTAGCACGCTTACCAATCTTGATGATACGTGTGTAACCGCCTGGACGATTACCTACCTTAGCAGCAACCTCACCAAAAAGATTCTTGATAGCCTCTTTGTTCTGGAGATAGCTAAATACTACACGGCGATTGTTAGTAGAATCCTCCTTAGCCTTAGTGATAAGTGGCTCTACATAAAGACGAAGAGCCTTAGCCTTTGGGAGCGTAGTAGTAATTCTCTTGTGCTCGATAAGAGAGATAGCCATGTTAGCGAGCATAGCAGCACGATGAGAATTCTTACGACCGAGGTGGTTGAATTTCTTATTGTGTCTCATTTTTTAATCTTTGTCTAATTTATACTTAGAAATATCAGTTCCGAACGAAAGGTTCAAGCTGTCAAGCAAGTCGTCAAGCTCTGTGAGTGACTTCTTACCAAAGTTACGGAACTTAAGCAAGTCTGTTTTGTTGAATTGTACAAGGTCGCCGAGAGTCTCAACATCCGCAGCCTTCAAACAGTTGAGGGCACGTACTGAGAGATCCATATCAACGAGCTTAGTCTTAAGCAACTGACGCATACGCAATACTTCCTCGTCGAACTCCTCGTTTCCATCCATTTCTGCATTCTCGAGAGTAATCTTCTCGTCAGAGAACAACATGAAGTGATAGATAAGAATCTTTGCAGCTTCCTTGAGTGCGTCCTTTGGATGAATAGAACCATCAGTAGTAACTTCCATGATAAGCTTATCATAGTCTGTCTTCTGACCTACACGATAGTTTTCTGTTGCGAACTTGACGTTGCGAATTGGAGTATAGATAGAGTTGATAGCGAGATCTTTGACTTCATTGCAGAATTAACGATTATCGTCATCAGGAACATAACCACGTCCCTTATTAATGCTCAACTCAATCTCCAATGTTGCATGAGGATCTAAATGACAAATTACCAAATCAGGATTTAACACTCCAAACCCACTGAGATATTTGCTAATATCTCCAGCCTTGAACTCTGTTGAATTTTCAATGGAGATTGATACACGCTCAGTGTCTCCTCCTTCTGGTAACTGCTTGAATCGAACTTGCTTCAGATTCAAGATAATGCCAGTTACATCTTCCTTCACACCAGGAATTGAGGCAAACTCATGCTCAACACCCTGAATTCTGATAGTGTTGATAGCATAACCCTCAAGTGATGAGAGAAGAATGCGTCGGAGGGCATTACCTACAGTAATACCGAACCCAGGCTCGAGAGGACGGAACTCAAACTTTCCGTACTTATCGTCAGCCTCCAGCATTATAACTTTTTCTGGTTTTTGAAATGCTAATACCGCCATTGATTTATTTATTATTTAGAGTACAACTCGACAATCATCTGCTCCTTGATATTCTCTGGGATGTCTGCACGCTCAGGCATGTGAAGGAACTTACCACCCTTCAAATTCTCATCCCACTCAATCCAAGGATACTTGCTGTGGTTGAAACCAGCAAGCGCAGCCTCAATAACCTCAAGGCTCTTTGCCTTCTCACGAACAGCAACTATCTGACCTGGCTTAACTGAGTATGATGGAATGTTGAGAACCTGACCATCAACTGTAATGTGCTTGTGACTTACAAGCTGACGAGCTGCAGCACGAGTTGGAGCAATACCAAGACGATATACTACATTGTCAAGACGAGACTCGAGAAGCTGAAGAAGAACCTCACCTGTTACACCAGACTTAGTAGCAGCCTTTTCGAAAAGGTTACGGAACTGACGCTCGAGAACACCATAAGTATATTTTGCTTTCTGCTTCTCAGCAAGCATGAGGCCATACTCAGAAGACTTCTTACGACGGTTGTTACCGTGCTGACCTGCTGGATAATTTCTCTTAGAAAGAACCTTATCTGGACCGAAGATAGCCTCACCAAAACGACGTGAGATTCTTGATTTAGGTCCTGTATATCTAGCCATATTTTTTCTGAATGTTAAAGTGCCCTATCCCACCGCCCGCAGCAGCCGTCGCAGAAAGGAAAGATGCGACATATATAGGCCGTGGGATAGCGCAAGATATAAAATTAAACTCTTCTTCTCTTTGGAGGGCGACAACCATTGTGTGGAAGTGGAGTAACATCGATGATTTCAGAAACCTCGATACCTGCACCATGGCAACCACGTACAGCAGCCTCACGACCATTACCTGGACCCTTTACATAGGCAACAACCTTTCTCAAACCGAGATCGAATGCAACCTTTGCACAATCCTGTGCTGCCATCTGAGCTGCGTAAGGAGTGTTCTTCTGTGAACCACGGAAGCCCATCTTACCTGCTGATGACCAAGAGATGACCTGACCTTCACTGTTTGCAAGGCTAACAATGATATTGTTAAATGATGAGTGAACATGAAGCTGTCCCTGAGCATCAACCTTGACATTTCTCTTCTTTGCAGAAGCTGATTTCTTTGCCATATCTTATAATTATTTAGTAGCTTTTTTCTTATTTGCAACTGTTTTCTTCTTACCCTTACGAGTACGAGCGTTGTTCTTTGTACTCTGACCGCGTACAGGAAGACCAAGACGGTGACGGATACCACGATAGCAACCAATGTCCATCAAACGCTTGATATTAAGCTGGATTTCAGAACGAAGGTCACCTTCTACCTTGTACTCAGCAGCGATAATCTCACGGATCTTACCTGCCTGCTCATCGTTCCAGTCCTTAACTTTCAAATCCTTGTCTACGCCAGCCTTTTCCAAAATCTTAGCTGAGCTGCTGCGACCAATACCAAAAATGTATGTGAGCGCAATTTCACCTCTCTTATTCTGAGGGAGGTCTACACCAACAATTCTTATTGCCATATCTTTATATTATTTCTTATTCATACAAAAGAATCATCCCTGACGCATCTTGTACTTAGGATTCTTCTTATTAATAACAAACAGACGACCTTTACGTCTTACGATTACGCAATCTGGTGTACGTTTCTTCAAAGAAGCTCTTGTTTTCATATAATGAATTATTATTTATATCTGAATACTATTCGTCCCTTGGACAAGTCATAAGGTGACATCTCAACTCGTATCTTATCTCCTGGAAGAATCTTAATATAATGCATTCTCATCTTTCCAGAGATGTGAGCGATGATCTCATGACCATTCTCCAATTCTACTCGGAACATCGCATTAGACAATGCCTCTACGATTGTTCCATCTTGTTCTATTGCGGACTGCTTAGCCATATTATAAAGATTTTTCTCTTAATACTTTTTCTATTTCCTCGAAAGACGATAAGATATCGGCTTTACCCTTTCTAACACATATTGAATGTTCAAAGTGTGCCGCAGGCTTTCTGTCTCTTGTAACGATTCCCCAACGATCTTCCTGCATGTAAATCTCTTTAGCACCCATTGTTATCATTGGCTCAATCGCTATACACAGACCACTCTTAAGAAGAATTCCATTACCTCTTCTACCATAGTTAGGAACCTGTGGATCCTCATGCATTTCCTTACCGATTCCATGTCCGACAAACTCTCTAACAACTCCATATCCGTTTTTCTCACAATGAGACTGGATAGTATTGGAGATATCTCCAAGTCTTCGACCTACAACTGCCTGTTCAATTCCCAAGTAAAGAGATTGCTTAGTAACATCAAGCAAATTCTGAACCTCCTGAGATATTTCACCAACAGCAAAAGTATAACAAGAATCACCACAATAACCATCAAGTTTAGTTCCACAGTCAATAGAGACTATATCACCTTCCTTAAGAGGATTATCATTAGGAATACCATGAACCACCTGTTCGTTAACCGATGTACAGATGCTTGCAGGAAATGGACCACCATACGGATTTGGGAAACCCTTGAAAGTTGGAATAGCCCCGTTATCACGAATGAACGACTCAGCTATATTGTCCAACTGTCTTGTGGTAACTCCTGGCTGAATGGCTTTCGCCAACTCAGCCAGAGTTTTTCCTACAAGAAGATTTGCTTTCCTAAGAAGCTCGACTTCTTCGTCAGTCTTAAGATA
>JAGCWG010000247.1 GCA_017961965.1 Bacteroidaceae bacterium
AAATGTATAAAGAAGCTTGCTGGAGACAGGGGATACCGTGGCAGGAAAGAGGTAAACGGAACGCAGATTCTCATTCCTGACGTTCCTAAGAAATCAGACAGTAGATATCAGAAATCGAATAAGCACAAGCTCTTCTGCAAGCGTGCCGGCATAGAACCGACAATAGGACATCTTAAATCGGATTACCGTTTGGACCGCAACTTTTACAAAGGTGTGGTCGGGGATTCTATAAACATATTGCTGGCGGCGGCAGCTTACAACTTCAAAAGAGCCATGAAAGTTCTTTTGTATCCATTTTTAGATTTGGTCAAAAAAGTGTTCGAGATGCTATTTTGCAATAGCATCTCGATGAAATATACTTTTTAAGGGATGACTAAGTAGTGAATTGTAGGCATCCTTGACTGAAAGCATGGTTATATTTTGACTAATTTGGTGGTCTATATGGCATACAGAAGTATCCAACAAGACAAACGATTACAATCCAATCTACCTACCACCATTACTCACAATTATTCCTTTAGAATCAAAAAAAGGATAGGGCGATGGCTCTATCCTTTTTTGTATGAATTTGTGTAATGAAATTACTTCTTGTTGAAGACATTCTTTACCATTGTAGTTGTTTGCTCGTATGCCTTTTCCCAATCTGTGTCAAGGCAGAATGGAGTAAGGGAATTTACGTCGTTTACGTAGCACATAGTGCGCTCAGTGTCTGTATCCTTGAAGAGAGGATTGTAGAGAGTGGCGTCACGATAGAGCTTGATGACCTCAAGACGCTTCTCTGTAGAGATTGCACGTGCCTTTGTGAGGTTCACCTGAAAGTCTGTAACGAAACTTGTGAGACTTACAGCTTGTGAGTCATAGAAGTAGTTGTCCTTCTTGAGATTCTTCTGCTGAACCATCATAGTGATGTAGTTAAGGCATGTAACCTTGAACTGGTTCAACTGGAGTTCTTCCTCAGAAGCATTTGCACTATTTACGACAGCCGTAGCCTTGTCATATACTGTTCTGTAGAGGTTCTGTGCATTCATTGAGCTTGCGAAAAGAACCATTGTAAGTAATGATAGTACAATTTTTTTCATTTTCTCTTCTTTTTATTTTTTGTTGTTTTTTTCTATTGGATGATACTTTATCAATACAATTTGTGGCAAAGATAATGTTTTTGAATAAATAAAGCATCATGATTTGCTGATTATTTGCAATCTGCATGATGTTTTTAGCATTTTTTATCATTTATGACCTTAAAACGATTGCATTTTGGTAATGAGAGCAATGAGGAATTAGTAATGAGCAATGAGTAATGTGTAATGACAGATTAATGAAGCATGCCGCTCGGTTGCTTGTCCCGAACGGCATGTTGATTGTTGTTTCCTTGCGGTCAGTAAACTGTTAACTGAGTCGTGGCTATTTCTTCTTCATTTCTACGTCGAGTACTCCGACCCATTGACCGTTCTTGCCCATCTGGTTGCAGAGGACAGACTTACCCTGACTGTTGATGACTGTCTCAGGATGCTCAAAATAACTGTGGCTATGACCGCCAAGCACGATGTCGATGTTGCGTGATGCCTTGATGAATTTCTCGTCCTCCACATCTACGCCACTGATGTTCCAGCCAAGGTGGGAGAGGCAGATGACAATGTCACACTTCTCCTCGTTTTTGAGATAGTCAGCTACCTTGTTACCTTCTGTTATAGGATCGAGATATACTGTTGCACCGCTGTTCTTCTCAGATACGAGCCCCTTGAGACGAGTGCATACAGCGAGGACACCTATCTTTAGTCCCTTGCGGCGGATGATGGTGTATGGCTTGACAATGTCCGCAAGCTGTGTCTTGGAGAAATCGTAGTTGCTGCAAATGATAGGGAAGTTTGCCATCTTGAAGATGCGCTCCATATTTGAGAGCCCGAAGTCGAATTCGTGGTTGCCGATAGTTGCAGCATCGTATTTCATCATGTTCATGAGGCTCACCTCCACCTCGCCCTTGAAGAGGTTGTAGTATGTAGAGCCCTGTGAGAAGTCGCCACTGTCAAAGAGCAAAAGATCGGAATCCTCCTTGCGCATGTCTTCAACGAATGCCTTGCGACGCAGATACCCGCCCTTGTTGGCGATGGATGTGTCGCTGAGGTTAGGATTGAGAGGTTGCACACAACTATGAGTATCGTTGGTGTGGATGACCTTCAAGTTTATCTTGTCCTGTGCATAGGCACTCAGACATAATGCCCATGCTATAATGTAAAGTGTTAAATGTTTCATGTATAATAATGTGGAAATAATTACGAATTATGAATTAGGAATTATGAATTAGCAGTTTTGTTGCACACCTACTTATTATTCATTAGTGACATTTAATTCCTCATTCCTCATTTCTCATTCCTGATTTTATTTGTTATCACCGTTCGTCCCTCAATCTTAGCGTTGAGACTTTTGCCTTTGGCATTCTGCTTGCTGATGTAATCCATGTAGATGTCCCTGACAGGTGTGTCGGTACGGATAGTTTTGACAGCTTTGCAGAAAGCCTTCATGTTGTCATTACCCTCGGCAAGATAGTCGAGTGTGGCAATACGATAGAGCTTGTTATCCTTTATCTTCTTACCCTTTAGTGTACCCTTTGATTTCAGCCTCTTGGTGTCCATGAGAATCTTTACACCATGGCTCACACCCTCACCTCCGTAGATGGAAAACTGATTAAATAATTCCTTTACATCAGAACCTTTAAGTGTAATGATAACCAGCATATTTTGGAATGGAGCAATGTCGATGATGTCACCTCTGCGGATCGCGCCTTTAGGCATTGAGCTGCGAAGACCGCCGATATTGATGACTGCAAAGTCAATCTTGCCATATTTCTTCGAAGCCTCTGTAAGGAGCACGTCTGCTGCCCAGTTGCTGAGAAGGCTCTCAGGACGGTCAGCACTCATATATATATCGCTGTTGCCAATGACAGGACCTACGAAACTGTCCACCTTTTCCTTATAAGGGGCAAGGAAAAGTTCTGCTTCCTTGTAGCCAGGTTTGTTGTCTAAAGCCTTAGTGATTTCGACCCTCTTTGCCTTGATATTACCGACTTCATAATTCTGGGCAATTAAAGGGGTACACATTCCTGAAAAAAATACCAATAATTGTACAAAACGTTTTGTCATACTATAGTTTTTTATTGAAAATATGTTTCAAAAGTAGTATAAATTGAAATAATAAAAAAGTTTTAATATAGTTTTTTGAAAAAATACTTCTTTATTAGGAAAAAATATCTTAAATTTGCGTGCTTTGAGTAAAGCACCTAATCTGAAAATTAATAAAAATCTAAATAAAATGGCAAAAGAAAATGTACAGAAAGACGAGCCAATAGGCTTGGACGTAGAGCTTCACAAGGCTGAAGCTGTAATCGAGAAAAACTGGAAGATTATTGCTGGCGCAATCGCTGCAGTTGTCGTAGTTGTAGTAGCATGCTTCCTCTGGAAAAACCACATGGATTCTGTAGAGTCAGACGCTCAGAAGGCAATCGCAACAAGTCAGAACCTCTTCATGGCTCAGCAGTATGAGCAGGCACTCAATGGTGACGGAACTGGTTCAGTAGGTTTCCTCGCAGTAATCAACAACTACAGCGGAACAAAGACTGCTAACCTCGCTAAGCTTTATGCAGCACTCTGCTATGCTAACACAGGCAAGACAGACGAGGCTATCAAGATGTTCGAGGACTTCGACCAGCAGGATGACCAGATGATTTCGCCAGTATCTATTGCAGCACTCGGAAACTGCTACATCCAGAAGGGTGAGAACGAGAAGGGTGTTGAGCTTATCGTAAAGGCTGCCAAGAAGGCAGACAACGACGCAATCTCTCCAGCTCTCCTTCTTCAGGCAGGTGAGACATACGAGGGTATGAATCAGAACGAAAAGGCTCTTGAGCTTTACAACGAGATTAAGACTAAGTACTATCTCTCTCCAGTAGCTCAGGACATCGATAAGTACATCGAAAGAGCAACAAAGTAAATTAGTTCCATACAACGGACTGACATAATAAAGGAAGAATGACGATGGAATAGTCTCATTCTTCCTTTTTCGATAAATAAAGGGAAGCCCCCTCCAGACCTCCCACAGGGGAGGAGAAAGAGACACCACGGGGTTTGTCACCGTTCCCGATGTGTTAGCATCGGGAGACAGAGAAAGTTTAAGAAACGAAAAATCGCACCCTCCTGCGACCGGATGGCATGTTAATTGTTAATTGACGTCCGGATGGCCGCCCCATTGGGGGTTGGGGGGCTAAAATTTACAGTTATGGCAAGCAAATATCACAACTTATCAGAATATGACATCAATTCAGTTCCAGATGCTAAGGGCATGAAGATTGGTATCGTAGTAGCAGAATGGAACAACAACATCACAGACGCACTCCTTGAGGGCGCAATGGACACACTCATCAAGAATGGTGTGGCAGAAGAGGACATCAAGGTGCTCCGAGTGCCAGGAAGCTTTGAACTCGTGTTTGGAGCAACACAGATGACCAAGGCTGACGTGGATGCAGTCATCGCCATCGGTTGTGTGGTACGTGGCGACACACCACACTTCGACTACATCTGCGAGGGTACTACCTACGGACTTGCTCGTCTTAATGCCACTCAGGATAAGCCTGTAATATACGGACTTATCACTACTAATGACATGCAACAGGCTCTTGACCGTTGTGGTGGCAAGATGGGTAACAAGGGCGACGAATGTGCCGTGACAGCCATCAAGATGATTGACTACGCACGCAAGGTTCTTGAACTCCATCCTAAGCTCAGATTCTAAAAACTCGTCATCCTCCGTATAAAATCACAAATACTTAGGAGATGTAATTTGAATTTTGAATTTATCTTATGGATATTAAGAATATAACTGAACAGGTAAAAGCGCTTGCCATAGAGGTTGGCGCTTTTATTCGTCAACAGAGGGAAGAATTCAATCCCGACAGGGTAATCATGAAGTCGTCACACGACTACGTGAGCTATGTTGACAAGGAAGCAGAAACACGCATCGTGGCAGGACTCAGGAAGATACTGCCAAAAGCAGGATTCGTGACCGAGGAAGGTACATCTGTTGCTACTCGTGACGAACGTGCCATCATGGAAAAGGGTAAAGAATATTGCTGGGTGGTTGACCCGCTTGACGGTACTACCAACTTTATTCATGGCATGGCACCATACTGCGTGTGCATTGCACTCAGAACTTCAACAAAAATAATCATAGGAGTTGTGTATGAGGTAGTTAATAATGAACTTTTCTGGGCTTACAAAGGGGGTGGTGCATACTGTAACGACAAACCAATCAAGGCATCATCCACAGAGAGCCTCAATCAGGCCTTGCTCGTGCTTGGCCTCCCATACGACGTGAAGCGTTACAAGGAGTTCTACAAGCATCTGTCAGGTGCACTCTACGGCAACGTGGCAAGCATACGCAACCTCGGTTCTGCTGAAGCAGAATTGTGTTATGTGGCGTGCGGAAGGATTGACGCCTACGTAGAGCCATGTATCTATCCATGGGATGTGTGTGCCGGTAGCATCATCATACAGGAGGCAGGAGGCAAGATAAGCGACTTCGGCGGTGGCAACGACCTTTGGGAACAGGGTAGAGAAGTGCTTGTAACCAACGGAAAGATTCATTCCGAGTTACTCTCAGCTGTTATGGCATCAAAAGAGGCTGTAAATGCAAGTTTTTAGGTCGTTTTATATAAAAAAACTCACTACTTGTATTGCAAATTAAGCATAATGCTTATATTTGCAGATAGAATGCGTAAGCATTTGTAATTGATAATTTATAAGTTGTAATTTTCCCCATTCTCCGAGTGGGCGGATTAGGGACTTTAAGATTATGATAATAGACACTCTTGATAATCTTGCAAAGTATGCAAGTATCAATCCACTTTTCATGGAAGTGGCAGAATACATCAAGGCTAATGACCTCAACGCTCATGAGCCAGGTAAGGTAGAAATAAAGGGCAAAGACCTCTTTGTCAACTACGCAGTATCAAAGGGTAAGACACCAGAGGAGGCAAAGATTGAAACTCACAATCTCATGATTGACATTCAGATTCCTCTCTCTTGTCCTGAGACAATGGGTTACACTCCGCGTAAGGAACTTCCAGAAGAGGAGTACAACGCTGAGAAAGACATCACTTTCTATAAGGGACGTGCCAAGGAATACGTGACTATCCACCCAGGCAGTTTCGTAATATTCTTCCCACAGGACGGACACGCTCCATGTATCTCAAATGAAGCTGAGATAAAGAAGGTGATATTCAAGGTAAAGAACAATTAGTAATTAGTGAGGAGTAATGAGTAATAATATTTGTCCGCCATAATCCGGATGGCTATTACTCATTACTCATTCCTAATTACCAATTCCTCATTAAACATAAATCTAATATGGCTTGTAAGAAATCAACAGAGGCTACTAAAGCCAAAAAGGCTACTGCCGTTAAACATATCGGACTTGTCAAGGCAGACTCATGGCTCGAACCATACGAACCTGCTATCGTTGGACGTCATCAACACGCAATAGACAAGATTGCGGAACTCACACAGGGAGGCAAACAGTCACTATCTGACTTTGCATCTGGCTACCTCTATTTCGGTCTTCACAGGACCGACAATGGTGGATGGGTGTTGCGTGAGTGGGCACCTAATGCGAATGAAATATTTGTCATAGTAGACTTCAACGACTGGCAGGAGAATGAGAAGTATCGTATGAAGCGCATCGACAACGGCAATTGGGAAATAAAGCTCAAGTCGGGGCAGATGAAGCATGGTGACCTCTTCAAGCTCAAGATTAGATGGAATGGCGGTGAAGGTGAACGCATACCTGCATGGATAAATCGTGTGGTACAGGACAACAACACCAAGATATTCTCTGCACAGGTATGGGCGCCCGAAGTGCCTTACACTTGGAAGAAGAATAACTTCAAACCTTCCACGTCTCCACTCCTCATATATGAGTGCCATATTGGTATGGCACAGGATGCTGAGAAGGTGGGCACATACCTTGAGTTCAAGGACAACATACTCCCTCGCATCAAGAACGAGGGTTATAATGCCATCCAGATAATGGCAATAGCCGAGCATCCTTACTACGGTTCATTCGGTTATCATGTCAGCAATTTCTTTGCCTGTTCAAGTCGCTTCGGTACTCCAGAAGAATTGAAGCAGCTCGTTGATGCCGCCCATGAGATGGGAATAGCCGTAATTATGGACATTGTACACTCTCATGCAGTAAAGAATGAGATGGAAGGACTCGGCAACTTTGCTGGTGACGGCTGCCAGTACTTCATGCAAGGCAATAGGCGTGAACATCCAGCATGGGATTCGCTATGCTTTGACTATGGCAAAAACGAAGTATTGCATTTCCTCCTATCTAACTGTAAGTACTGGCTTGAGGAATACAAGTTTGACGGATTCCGTTTTGATGGTGTCACTTCCATGCTCTACTATAGTCACGGCCTTGGACAGGCATTCGGAGGATATGGCGACTACTATAACGGAGGACAAGACGACGAGGCGATATGCTATCTTACACTTGCCAACGAACTCATTCATCAGGTTAATCCTAAAGCGATAACTATTGCTGAGGAAGTGTCAGGAATGCCAGGACTTGCCGCACCATTCAAGGAAGGCGGCTACGGTTTTGACTACCGTATGCAGATGAATGTACCTGACTACTGGATAAAGACTATGAAGGAGAGGAAGGACGAGGAATGGAAACCGTCTTCTATCTTCTGGGAACTTACCAACCGTCGTAAGGACGAGAAAACCGTTACTTACGCAGAAAGTCACGACCAAGCCCTCGTGGGCGACAAGACTATCGTGTTCCGACTCATTGATGCGGACATGTATTGGCACTTCAAGAAGGGTGACGAGAACTTCATGGCTCACCGTGGTATTGCGCTCCACAAGATGATTCGTCTTGTGACGGCTTCAACACTCAATGGCGCATATCTCAACTTCATGGGTAACGAGTGGGGACACCCTGAATGGATTGACTTCCCACGCGAAGGTAACGGCTGGAGTCACAAGTATGCACGCAGACAATGGAACCTCGTGGATAATCATGAGTTATGCTATCATTATCTCGGTGATTTTGACAAGGCTATGCTCGAAGTATTAAAGTCAGAGAAGAATATAGAGAAGACACCTGTAACTGAGATTTGGCACAACGATGGTGACCAGATTCTTGCCTATACACGTGGTGACTTGCTATTCGTGTTCAACTTCAATCCTTCGCAGTCATTCACGGATTATGGCTTCCTCGTACTAGAAGGTTCATACGATGTCGTACTTAACACAGACAATAGCGACTTTGGAGGTAACAACCTTACAGACGACTCCGTACGCCACTTCACCATACACGACCCTCTCTACGAGAAGGACAAGAAGGGCTGGCTCAAGCTCTACATTCCTGCACGTTGTGCAATGGTGCTGAGGAAGAATAAGGAGTAAAGAATAGCTTGTGGAGGCATAAATTTTGAGATTATAAATTTGAAATTAAATAATGATTTATACTGTAAATAACGACAATATCAAGAAGACCGCAGGAGTCATAAGACTTGTCTGCGGAGTCTTGTTTGTATTATTCTGTTTCTTCTTTATCTATTGCATACAAGGAGAAATACTTGCAAAGGCGCAGTTTGTCTATTCTGAAGGACTTACGACTTATCACGACATTATGACACCTATCATAGTGTCTCTCGTTTTGCAGATAATACAGGGCGTTGTTTACGGTATGGCGCGCCTGCCTCAAAAGTTCTATGCCTTGAGCTATTTCCCTTCGTTCCTTATACTTGCCATGCTTGCTGACTTCAACGAAGACAGGATAGAGCATTTCTACATGGGAACATGGGCATGGGTTACGCCACTATTATTACTATTGTACTTCATTGTTGCACAGGTCATAAGGAGCATGTTTCAGGACAAGGTACAGGACAGACAGACTTTTGACTACATCATCACACCTAACTGCATTATCCTCATGATTATGACGCTCGGAACAGGATTGGTGTCAAACAACAATGATGTATTTCTTTACGAATTGAAGACAGAAAGGCTTGTGGCTGAAGGCAAATACGAGGATGCTGTTAATGTGGGTGAAAGGTCGCTGAAGAGTTCAAAGAAACTCACTCAGCTGCGCATGTACGCCCTTGCAAAACAGGATTTGCTTGCTGAACGAATCTTCGACTTCCCACAGTATTATGGTACAGAAGGACTTCTTCCTACCTACGATACTACTCGAAACAAAAGGGTCTTACCGTCTGAGGTTTATTCATATATGGGTGTCGTTCCCGGACGTGGAGTAAAGAGCGTGGAGCAATTCCTCAACATCATCATGAATGGAGAGAAGAAACGCTCAAATGCGGCTATCGACTATTATCTCTGTTTCCAACTCCTGAAAAAAGACCTCAAAGCATTCGAGACAGTCTTCTACGACAATTACAACCCAGAGAGTATGGACATTCCACGTGCCTATCAGGAAGCCTTGCTCCTGAAGGCAGAACAGGATGGCGACTCGCTCTCCTACATACCGCAGGAGACAAAGGAAAGATACAATGCATACAAGCTCGAGAAAGCCCAGTATCTCTCAGAAAGAGCAAAGAGAAACAAGACACGCCAGTCCTTTGGAAACACCTACTGGTGGTACTATGAGAATTGACTTATAATGATATAATGAGTAATAGCCATTCGGAACTGAGTGGTACTTGTTATTCTTCACTACTCATTATACATTCCTAATTTAAATTAGAATTTATGCCTACCGAAAAAAGAACACCTTTTTTTGTTATATTATTACTATTTGCATCGTTCGCTGTAGTATCATGTGACAATAATGCACGCCTGCTAAAGTCACTTGTAGAGGCAGACAACCTTATAATGAATGATGCTGACAGCGCAAAACACATACTTACATCCATACAGGAAGATGTCGCCACAGCAAATGACGATGTCAAGGCTTATTATAACCTATTGAGCGTCAAAGTTGACGACAAACTCTTCATAAGACATGATGATGATTCGCTCATAAGATTCGCTACAGATTACTACGAAAAAACTGGAGATACT
This sequence comes from Bacteroidaceae bacterium, assembly GCA_017961965.1. The sequence goes on from JAGCWG010000247.1 coordinate 10,077, forward strand.
CGTCTTCCTGAGGCGTATTACTTTGCTGGACGAACATACTCAGATATGACATTGGGCGACAAGGCAATGTTCTATTTCTACAAGGCACTTGAAGACAGCGTCAACGTGTCAGATTACCGTCGTAGCCGTATATTTGCCCAGATGGGATATGTTCTCCTTCGTAACGAGCTTCCTGAGGAGGCAAAGAAGATGCATGAGTTGTCTTACTTTTACTGTAAAAAGATAAACGACACTCTTGCCATGAAATATTGTCGTGAAGACATTCACACGATTGATTCTCTTATACAGGTGGGTGCATACGACACGTCCATGATGACAGAACGACTGCTTATACTACAAAGAATTAGCGACAAGGTCAAAATCAGTGCACTCAGGCGTGAAAACAAAGACCTCCATTCTGTCGGACAATCTGACGGATTGTATCTCTTTGCTATTGTTACATTCATCATAGTCATCGTTGCCTTCATAGCCGTGGTGGCATACAGAAGAAGCAAAAACAATATCCCTACACAAGAGCAAGAACCATTACAGAGTAACAAGTTCTATGATGAGGATATTGCAAGTATGATTGACAGCCATGTCAAGACAGACAAGATTCTGAAGGATTCAGAGTGGAAGATGATTGAGGAAAAGCTTCTTGCCGCATACCCCGACTTCAAGGAGAAACTCTATTCACGTATCAATCTTTCCGACACAGAATACCACATCTGTCTCCTGCTCAAACAGGATGTTTCGCCATCAAAAATAGCCAAGGTAATGTCTCTTGCTGTAAGTAGTGTTTCCCAGTCACGCCTCCGTATGCAACAAAAAGCATTTAATGGTGAAGGAACTGCCAAGGATTGGGATAGATTTGTTCTTTCTCTATAAAATACTGGCAAACATAAGTGTACAATGGCTTTGTGAAATTTCTGTGAACTGATATTTGAAAATGTGAAAAATTTGTCAACACATTCATACCATGTTTCTTGCCACATATAGTTACTTTTGCACCATGATTTAACAAACAAACTTTTACACTATGAACAGACTTTTCACAATTCTCGCATTAGTGGCAATCATGCCACTATGCCATGCACAGACAGAAGACCCAAAAGGGGTGTATAAGATGACAGGTGTCGTAGGCAAGAATGGCGTTATCAATAATTCCATGGATCAGTATAAGGTGTGTACCGACAGCATCACGCTAACGGTATTCTTCCGTTCCAAGTCTTCATTCAGCATTGTTGATAACGACAAACAAGTACTGAAATATACAGGTAAGGAACCTGATGCTGAGCATCCTGACAAGATACGAATTTTCGACAGTAATGCTGAACGTTTCACCCTTCAATGGTTCAATAAAACTTTCGCCAATCACATGGTATTCTCCGAGGATGATTGGGTGACGGAATACTATGCTTCAGATGAATACTCAGAATCAGGAAAGGTGCTCTTTGATGCAATCACCAATCCTGCACCTGCTTATGACAAGGCAAATCCTCTATATGGTCATTGGCACATTTTTAACGAACAGTTTGACGAGATACCTGACGCAAAGAAATTCCTCAAAGAAAACAAGAACTTCAATTATCCATACACGGGTAATGACATCTGTATCATCACACCTTCCCACTTTATCTATTGTGGAGGGCAGATTTCCGATTGCAAGTCAGACGGCAAATCCTATTTTGATATTAACTCAAAATGGGACATCCATTGGCTTTCAAAGGACATTCTTCTCGTTGCAAGAAAACGTAACCGAATAACAGATTACGAGTTATGGACACGTATCACAGACGATGTGACTCCACTCAGTAGAAAAGCATCTAAGATAATGAATAACAAAAAGAAGTAAGATATGAAAAGACTTTTACTATCACTATACTTGTGCTTAATATCCTTGGGTGTATTTGCACAATACTCACATTTAATGCCGATGTATGATGACGTTGATTCTCTTAGAGACACAAGGTGGCAACGTGTGTTTGAAATTGCAAAGACGGAGAAGCAAGAAGGATATGTGTATATGGTTTCGCAGTCATTCTCAAGCTTCTATAC
>JAGCWG010000248.1 GCA_017961965.1 Bacteroidaceae bacterium
GTAACACAAATGTTAAACAGCGACCATCAAGAAGTGGTCAGGACAACCCGATGTGGGGCCGTTCCCAAAGTGCTGAGACTCGCAGGAAGCAAAGCGAGGCAATGAAGAAAAGACATCAGCAGTATCGTCAATGGAAAGATAGTCAAACACACCTAACAATGGATGAGTTCTTAAGTTCACAGCCATTGAAAGAGTTCATCAGTTCAATAATAAGAGAAGAAATTACCAAGTTGTTATGAAACCATCAAAAGGAATAATAAGACAAAGATATATCGATATGGTCAAGAGATACGAGAACACAAAAGACTTAGCCAAAAAGATACAGAAGAAATACAAGTTCATTGATTGGATTATAAACGCTAAATTTTCGTTGACTGATGCGGAGCTCGAATCTCTACAGCAATCTAGCTGCTATGTGGAAGATGTCAACTACTAACCCACGTAACGTAATATCACTTGTGCAGCCTCAACGTTGTACAAGTTCTTTGTATATGGGCATTTAGCACTGAACAAGTGTAAGAAAAAACCGTTTGTTGTCTTTATCCTCGTTCGACATGTTCAGATTTGCGAATACCACGATTACCACTTTTTGAGAGCAGCACCCCCTTACGGATGATACACTTCTTGTTTTGGTAAGGATGGTCATACGACAACTTGTAATTGCGTAGGCTTGCATAAGTGATACCAAGCTCTTCGCTCGTATAGAACTCGTACATGTTGGCTATTGAGCCATAATAGTGGTGCTGACCATTGATTTCAAGGTGAATAACAGTTCGTTCCCTCTCCATAATCCTTCAATTTTGGTACAAAGGTAAGCAAAATATTGCAAAATTCAAATAGAAGTCATAAAAAGTTCATCCTTTTAACTGGGTTTAACGCTGGATAGTTGCATATATTAAATAAATGTCGTAAATTTGCACTGTAATCAGAAAATAACAAGTTTACAGCATGATGTACTCAAAAAACAACGTGTTATCAAAAATAGCAAATATATCTATCAACAAGTTCAAAAAGTGATACGAAACATGTTCAACGATTTATCAAAGATTAATATGAAAACAGCAGTCATCTACAGTAGAACAAGTTCAAGCGGCTACCAAGCCCATCGTCAAGATACGACAAGACAAGTGGCAGACCTCAGAGCATACGCAGATTATGCACAGATGAACGTGGTCAAGGTGTATGAGGAAAACGTCAGCGGTGCAAGCAAACAGAAACCTATACTTGTTGAGGCTATTGACTACTGCAAGCGTGAACATGTTGACATGCTACTCGTCAGTGAGCTCAGTAGAGTGGGGCGTAATGCGTTCGAAGTGCTTGCAACAGTGAAGGATTTAGTAGATAACAAAATCAACTTGTTCATGCAGAAGGAACAGTTGACCTTGCTCGATGAAAAGGGTGAGCCGACACTTTTTGCACCTATTATGATTGCCACGCTCTCAACATGTGCACAGCTTGAACGAGACAGTATCAGTTTTCGTCTTAACTCAGGACGCAAACAGTACGTTGAGAATGGAGGTCAGTTAGGACGTAAGAAAGGCAGTATAAAAACACGTGAACAGAAGGAAAAGGAGTACAAAGAAGTGCTTACCTACCTACGCAAAGACTACAGCATCCGTATTACTGCCAAACTCACTAATGTCAGTGTTGCAACTGTACAAAGACTGAAAACAGAGTTCGAATTGTAGAGAAACAGCAATGTTATGTAAAAATTTGTAAAATTTCTGCCCGTATTGAGCGTTCTTCCAGAAAAAATGCGTATCTTTGAAGCGCATTCCTAAAAGGGATTGCAGACATATTGAAGAAAGCGCATTCGCTTATTCTGACCGTGTGAACTTGGACACTTCACATTCAGCCGCAAGGCTGATGCTAAATCAGAATAATAGGAAGGACGCTCTCTTGGTGTGTATTCGTTTTGCACGATATACATCCAAGTGGGGCATATTCATTTCCTTATCTGTTTAGCAAGGGAGTCCAAGCCCTACACGGAGGATGAGGCAGATGGTGGCTCCACTTTTTTCGTATGCCTTATCAATAACTATTAACCGCACTCACTGAGCCTAAAGTGCAGAAATGTTATTATGGGCAAGAATATTTCTTTAAACGAGAAAGTTAAAAAAGAATTATTGCACGTATTTGAGAATTTGAAAGATGATTATGTTCCGAACTCTGCTGACGGTGTGCTCATTGGGTTGAAAATAAAGGATGCGATAGAGAAAAACACTTTAACGACAGATAATCTCTTGGAACTTAAGAAATGCGAAAAATACAATAAGATTGTCAATATTTTAAGGGCGGCAAATCTCAATTTGGATTTATCAATCTTTGAAAACAAGTAGCATGAAATACTTACCCAATACAAAGACATGTGTAGTCTCAGAAGTCTTTTTGGGGTTGTTCTGCCTTGTTTGTGGGTGTGCCATTTATCTGCTATTTAGAAGTAGAACCCTCAACCTATACCAATGGTGTAAAGCAATAGGGTTGTCTGATGTGATAGATACACTTCGAGAACATGTTCAAAATTGGAGTATTTCAGAGTTCATTAAGTTCAGCCTCCCCGATGGTCTGTATAGTGCAGCTTATATTTTTATTATAGATGCCATTTGGCACGTTGGTAACCCACCCACGAAATATATCATCATATTATTTGTGCCTTTTGTGGCCATCGCTAATGAGATTTTACAATTTTTTGGTTTTGCCAAGGGAACCTTTGATATTTACGATTTGGTTTGTTATGCTCTCCCACTACTTATATACATAACGATTAAATTATTAAACAATAACACGTTCACCCAATTAAAACATATCCGCTTATGAAAAAAATAATTCTCTCAATGTGTGTGATTGTCCTCTTTAGCATTGGATTTGCCGCATCAGACGAATCAAAGGACGAAACAAAAAGTTCTTCCTCACCAGTAGAGGAAAATGTAGAGAATGTAGTTCAACAAAGTGAGTCTGAACCTAAAGAAATTCCATTAATAGGTTCCAAAGATGTTAGCGAAGTAGAGAAAAAGATTGCAGGTACAATATGGACATATACGGAAGAGGAAAGTATCTATTGGACGAAACTTGAATTCGCTAATGATATGTGTAAAGTGTATGAAGCTATGCCGCAAGACGGGAAATGGAAGTTTTCACATAGCACACCATACTATGTTACTGAGAAAAGACTTGAAGATGGCCACCGATATGTTTTTGTATATCTTCGATATGAAAAGGACGGTAAAGAACTACCTTATCCTATGGGAATAAATATAACTGATGGCTCCTTCATTTACGGTGCAATGGGAGCAATTGGTTACATTCGTCAATCTGACTATATTTGGGATTAATTAATAATTGTTTCACTTTAAAATTTTAGTATTATGAAAAAGTGTCTATTTTCCATGGTGGTAATAGCAATCTTTGCTATTGGTTTTGCAGCTTCTGGTGATGAAGGAGGAAGCGATGAAAGATGTGGTACATACAAAATTGTTGACAAGAGCGGTTCTGTTTTTCACCTAACACTTAAAGGAGATGAGTCAGGGACAATGACTACAGAAAGTAATTCTACTTATTATTGCAGTTGGTCTGCTGACGGATTTAGTCATTGCATAAGAATAAACTTTTCTGATAAAAAACCCGCCATCGCTTTTCCTGGTGGTACTGAGGATAATGTCTTATGGACTAATTGCTTGAAAGATGGATATCTTTACAGAGAAGATGCTCTCGAAGCAAAAAATCCTAATTGGAGACTTAAAGCAGAAAAAATCAAGTAATTAGACAGCAAGTTTTAGTAATAGACACATTATGAGTAATCAAACAGTAAAGCAAACATGGTGGCCAATAATTTGCGCCATATTCTATCTGCCATTTATCGTCTTCTTCTATGTGGGGAAAAAGTGCAACGATAAAAAATGGACAACCATTGGTGCTGTGTTTTTAGTCTTGGTTGGTGCGTTGTTCTCTATGTATGAGCAATTCCAAAATGAGACATGGTTTAAACTACTACTTGCAACATATTGGATATGTGGTTTAGTTCTTGCTCGCTATTCTTGGAACTCATATCGAAAAGAAGGCGCATGGTGGCCATTCTTTTGTGCCATTTTCTCTTTGGCATTTATCGTTTTCTTCTAAATAGGAAAGAAGAGCGATAATAAGACGTGGCAGACTTTTGGCATCATTTATCTTATCGTATTTATCGCATTATTTGCTTCATTAGCACTAATTCCAAACGAATTAATCATGATACTGCTCACTGCATATTGGGTTTGTGGTTTAGTTCATTCTTGTTATTCATGGAAAACATATCTAAGAGAGTACCAAGGATGAAGTAATTTGCTCAAAAACTGAGGTGGGCCGGTAACGGCTCACCTCAGTTTTGCTTCGAGTTCGGCAATTTCCTTGTCGTACTTCGCTTGTCTCTCCTCGTACTCTTTCTGTTTCTGTTGACGCTCGAGTTTGAGGCGTTCAAGGTGTTTGCGGTCGTTATCCTCGACAAGTTTAACGCACTTGTCACAGTAAGCATCCAACAAGCTACTGAAAGCTTTGATTTTCTTCTCGTCAGTCCACAGCTTGTTGTCGATGCATTCAAGACCTTCGAGGATTTCGGCATACTTCTTGTAGTATTCCATGGCCTTGACACGTTCTCCCTTCTTGCCCTCGTTAAGTTCACGCATGTAACGCTGTGCGCACTTGTAACGTACATCCACATCCTCAGTACGGTCGAGGTGTTCAACTTGTTCCTTACTAAAGCTCTTGTACATGTTCTTCATCATTACGAGCTTGTCATCCTTAGATAATCTTTTTGACATTTTTGTTTATAGTTTTAAGTTAATAAATAAAAGAACTCATTGTAAACAATACGTTTACATGTGCAAGAATATAGAAAAAATATTTAAATCCCAAATTTTCATAACACACTTTAACAAATAAAGTCCAAATTTCCGAAGAAGCTTGGACTTGTTCACTGTTTTGCCTACACAAGTAAAGGTTGAGGCTACTCAAAATATTGCTGCATCAACTCAGCGTTCTCTTCACGTGTCACCTTTATATATTTCATGAAGTTTGCTTCTGTTGTATGACCCGTCAATTTCATGATGCTAATAGTGGGTGCCCCTTTCAAGTACAAATTGGTGGCGAAACTTCTACGAGCGGTGTGGCTCTTGATTAACTCATACTTCCTATACTTCGTGCTTATCACCTTACCACCTCTATTCTCCTTCACTATAACTTCATCGTTTATCCCTGCAAGCCTACCCAATTCTTTTAGATGTTCAATGAAACGTGACTTATAACACATCTGAGGGAACCTACCTTCATATTTAGCGTATAATTCCTTAATGTAGGTGTGCATGGGTATCGTAACCTTCTCAGAAGTCTTTTCTGTCACAATGGTAATTGTTGGTTTTTTAGCCTCAACGTCAAACAGAGCTCTGTCAAGATGATTGAGGTCACTCTGTCGTAAACCCGTCCAACACCCAATAATAAACAAGTCACGTGTTTCTTCTATCCTACTCTTAGCATCAATGACACCCTTACTTATCAACGCAGGTATATCCAAAGCGTAGAGACGTGATATTTCATCCTCAGTCAAATAGATGTTATCCACATCTGTTGATTTGCTCTGATAGGATTTATAGGTATCATCCTTTATCAGACCTTGATGCGCAGCCTCGTTCAGCCACACTTTCAACACAGAGAAAGACGCAGGGATTGTATTGCTGCGGTAGTTCTTGCTGGTATAAGCCCAATTGATAAAAACGTCTTGAAACTGCCTATCAAACACTGAGAAATCATCCTTCATGTACTTCTCTGCAAAGAACGACTGAAAACGCCTCAACACTGTCCTATGATGTCCTACGGTTCGGTCTGAAATAAACTTTCTTGTTCGTGGGTCAACCCTCTTGTGCATGTTGTCAACATACGACTGAAAGAACTGTAAGGGCGTGATTTTCTTCTTTTCCTCTTCCTTACGTTCACCCTCTATCAAATCATCAATGACCCTTTGGATGCTATCTTTCAAATACTCAGCAGTACCGAAATAAGATGAGTCGTTGCCATTAAATCCGTGACGGGACTCAAAGAACTTGTTAATGCCACCATCTATAGCATCCAAGAACTTGTTTACCTTTCGGCTCGCTCTGTTTATACGGTCAGCAAAACTTGTTGAGATAATGCAGCGTTGTGATTCATTATCCCATGTCTTAACATATACATACTGTTTGGTGGAAATCTTGAAACGTTTTTTGTGGTAGCCAATCAAATACACCAAAGTTAATTCTTCTGACTTGTCTTTCAGATTGTAGTTCAAATTGATTATTCCCTTCTTGTTTGCCATACCTTTCATGTTTAACTGATGCAAAGGTACGAAATAAAATTGAAACCACCAAATTACAGGGGTCGTAAGGGGTCAGATTTAGGGGTCGTATTTAAGTATTTTGTACAAAAAGACCATCATTTTGAGAATCAGGAGATTACACAAAATAATGGTCTAACTATCTGATTTACTTTAGATTTATAATAATCTTTTCAGATTTCAAAAGGGATGCATTTTATTCCCACTCGATTGTTGCGGGTGGTTTTGACGAGATGTCGTAGCAGACGCGGTTGACACCACGAACCTTGTTGATAATCTCGTTAGAGACCTTGGCAAGGAAGTCGTAGGGTAGGTGAGCCCAGTCGGCCGTCATAGCATCGGTAGAGGTAACGGCACGCAGAGCGACAGGGTTCTCGTAGGTGCGCTCATCGCCCATGACGCCTACAGAGCGCACGGTGCTGAGGAGGATGGCACCAGCCTGCCAAACCTTATTATAGAGTGTCTCGCCATCGGTATCGACATATTCGCGGAGGCCGCGGATGTAGATGTCGTCGGCATCCTGCAGGATGCGCACCTTCTCGCGGGTGATGTCGCCCAGACTGCGGAC
>JAGCWG010000022.1 GCA_017961965.1 Bacteroidaceae bacterium
AAGGAACCAAGAGAAAGGTCTCAACTTGCCTGTAAGGTGAGGAAGAATGTAACTTTCCAGATACTCTATTGCCTGTCGCTTCCTCTCAATGGTTGGAATGAGGGTGTATGAGTACTTGTTGTTTGATGTGTGCGATGCTCCTATCTCGTATGTGATGTCAATAAGCTCAGTAAAATATTGCATATTGCCATTCACATCGCGTCCTAATGCCACATGCTGTAGCGTGTCGTTGAACAGGAGATATGAGCCATGTTCAGCGTTGAACGAGCGTCTCAGTTCTGCTTCCTCCGAATGGTCATCGGTAGCAGGAACAAAAGGCGTGGTCACGTCCTTGTAATCTGCGTCAAGCGCCTTCTCTGAACACGATTGAAGTCCTAAGATGACTGATAATATGATGAATATCTTTTTCATTGCTGTTACTATTAAAGTTCTACAGTCGTGTACTCTCTCCAAGGTCGGATATTGTCCTCCATACCTGTGTTGAACTGAATGACCTCACGAGGCAAAGGCAAGGTGTAAGCGTCATCATACTCCTTCAGGATGAATCTGTGGCGTTCAACAGCCTTGGCACTTGAATGGTCTGAATAGTATGTCCATTCGTGAACTATCTGCTTGCTCTCTGCCTGGATGCTACATACTGAATAGCGACGAAGGTCAAACCAACGATGTCCCTCAAAGGCAAGTTCCATCATTCGTTCACGACGGATGGCTGTAATCAGGTTACCACCATTCACATTTATGTTCTGATTGGTGTCTGAACTGATTCTGTTTGCTCTCAATGTGTTGATGGCATCAATGGCTTCCGACTCATTGTCCATATATGCCTGTGCCTCAGCATAGTTGAGATATGCTTCTGCTGAGCGGAATAGGAATATGTCAGACACTTCCTGTTGTTCCTTGTTCCATATATATCTGTCATAATAGTAGTAGTTTGAGGAAGATATTGTACTTTGCATTGCTCCCTCTGGCAATTTGACAAGTCCTGTGAATGTGTCCCTGTGCCAGTACCATAGCTTCTTACGCATATCATTGGCTGAGTATGAATTGTAGAGGGTACTGCTTACGGTAAACGCATGAGCACTATTACAGAACATACCATATATTGTATTTCCACCCATGGAGAAGATGTTCTCCACATTGTTCTTGACAGAGAACTTGCCTGACTCTGTGTTTAGGTTCATAAGTCCTGGGTGCTCTTTCATCACCTTTTTGGCATATTCCGAAGCCTTTGCCCAGTTTTGCATATAGAGATATACGCGGCTCTGGAGGAGATGACATGCTGTAGAGTCTGCACGATAGATAGATTTCTTTTCCTTCTTGTAAGCACAAAGATTTCTTTCTGCCTCTGCAAGGTCGGAAAGAACCAACTGATAAACCTCTTCAACTGTCTGTCTTGAGAACTTTGTGTCTTCTACAACGCTACTTGTCTTGATAGGCACACACAAGTCTGTTGCACTTGTGGCTGGATTATATGGCTTTGCATATACGTTAGCCAGCCAGAAGTAGTAATAGGCACGAAGAAAGTGGGCTTCACCCTTCACCTTGCTGACTCCTTGTCGCTCCTCATCAGATTTGCATGGGACGGTCTCAACACTTGCAAGAATATTATTTGCAATGTTTATCTTCTTGTATATCGTTGTCCATGTCTCATTCTCTGTATAGTAGTCAGTATAGCTTTCGTTCTGTCCCACTCTCTGTTGCCAAGTGAAATAACCGAAAGTCTTCTCACGACCATCACCATTAAGCAAGAACGAACTAATCTGGCTCTCGTCCATCTCGTCGCCCAAAAGACTGATAAACGAACCTGTACTTTCTACAAAGCTCTGTTCATTATAAGTTGTCACGGGAAGGTAACAGTCACCAATGAGCAACTCGTCAAGGTCTTTCCATGAACGAACATAGTCCTTGTCCTGCGAATATTCCTCAAGGAAATCGCTACATGACATAAGTAATGCTATTGAAAGGAGGTATATTATTCTTTTTATCATATTGTCTTATTCCTTTTAGAATTCCACGTTAAGTCCAAATGTGTATGTAGGACAATCGCTTAATTGTATCTCCGTGAATCCTCCCTGAGTAGGAGTCTGTCCCTTGAGACGACTGTCACACCATGTGTGAAGATTTGATGCCGATAGTGTGAGTGCAAGTCTGCCAAGTCCCCAGTTCTTAATCATCTTCTTGTCAAACTCGTATGTGAGCGAGATGTTCTGAAGTTTCACGTAATCGGCACTTACCACACGGGCTGTAGAATAGTCGTACATTGTCCATGCGTTATTTGAGAATTTAGCACCTGTGAATGATTGATTGTCTGACCAGTGTGATATGTACTGATAGTATGCTGGATTACCTGTTCCGATTATGGCAGGAATGTCTGTAGTGACTTCGTCACCTGGCTTCATCCATCTGTTGAGAAGGTCACGGTTTACGTTTGCCTCACTTGAGTACGAACTGCCCATACCGTCAAAGAGACGGAACAGACGTGTGCTTGCTCCGAATGCGTAAGTGAGATTCACTCCCAATCGCCATTGCCTGTAGGTGAATGTGTTGAAGAGGCTTCCAGTAAGGTCTGCCTCACGCTTTCCTGAAGGTACGAGTACCTTGGTGTAGGCATCATAGTTGCTCAGGTTCTTCAACTCACTCTGTCTGTCTTCCCAATCCTCAAACACTGGACCTCCATCTACGGAACTCAGACCTACAAACTGGTAGCTGTAGAATGTTCCTACAGGTTGTCCCTCTACGATGGCTGTACCATTGAGGAAGTCGGTAAGTTCATAAGTCTCACCGCCCGGAGTGGTAGTGACCTTGTTGTATATCTTTGAGAGACTACCAGATGTAATCCAGTAGAAATTCTTTATCTTGACAGGAGTAGCACTTATGTTGACATTGAATCCCTTGTTGATGATTGTACCAGAGTTGACAACGTATGAGTTGTAACCATTCACATCACTAATCTTCTTTGAAAGGAAAGCGTCTGTTGTGCGCTTGTGGTAGAACTCCACACAAAACTGCAATCTGCCAGAGAGGAAGCTTGACTCTACACCCATGTTGAATGAGTGTGTCTTTTCCCACCTGAGGTCGGGATTGGCAAAGTAAGCTGCCGTTGATACCATCTCCTCATAGTATGGATTCATGCTTCCCTTCTTGATTACCATTACTGGTGTCTGGTCATCAAGCATATTTCCCTGTTCTCCGTAGCTTGCCTTGAATGTGAGGAAGTCGAGCCAGTCCTCATGTATCTTGGCGATATCTACTATATTGGCATTGCCTGATACGGACCATATAGGGAGAATCTTCTCGTTGCTTCGGCTTCCGAACTTGTTTGAACCGTCATAACGTGTGTTAGCATTCAATGTGAAGAGCTCCTTGAATGTGTATGAGAGTGTGGCATAAGCCGAAAGGAGGTTGGTCTTGGTGTCTGTAATGGAAGGTACGTTACCTGCCAACCATGTCCTGTATTCTGAATACTTTGATGGAACGTTTGACACGAATGTTTCGCCACGGTCAGGATAGTAGCCTCTGTCTGTGCGAGTGTAACCCTTGTATGAATTTGATGAGGCTTCTGCGCCTATCGAGAGATTGAAGAGATGCTGCATATTCTCTCCAAAGAACCTGTTGGCATCTGCCTGGAATCGTGCTGTATATCCCTTTGAGTTTGTCGTGCCGAGTGTAAACTCGCCACCGTATGGCATGGTACTCTCAGTTCCTGGAACGTCTCCATACTCGCATTGTCTCAGTGTGGCTGAGTGGAATGTTGATTCGCCATACAGTTCCTCTGATGTTGAGGCAGAACTGTTGACAGAGAGTATTCCTGTGAGATGAATCCAGTTGACCGGATGATAGGCGAGATTGACCGTACCCATCACGTTTGTCACCTTCTGTGTCTTGTATGAGTTGTCCAGCTCGTTGAGTATGTTATAATTCAGGTATATGTTACCTGCATTCTTCTTGTAGTACGAATATGTGCCATCTGCATTATATGCTGGTATGGTACGAGCCGTGTTGTATGCATAGTCAGTCGGATTTATCTCACTGGCATTATACATACGGTCGTTCTGGTATGCATTGATATTGAACTCTATGTCAAATTTCTTTGACACGTTGATGTTCAGTTTCATCATACCAGTATATCTTCTGTTTGTCGTATTCTTGATTACGTCATCCTGATCCGTATAGCCGAGAGAGGCATAGTATCGGATAAAGTCAGAGCCACCCGATACGGATGCATTGTGGTCATGTGACAATGAATTGTGACAAAGGATGTCAAACCAGTCCGTATTGCGTTGAGCCATCTGGCTTACCTCCGAGTTGAACTGCTCCTGTGTGTAAGTTCCCTCGTACAGGTTCTTGAGGGCATACTCATAACCTACGAGTGGCATATTGCTTGGATAGAGATAATGCTGGTCAACGAGATATTGTGAGAATTGTACACGCTCGTTGGAGTTCATCAGGTTTATCTTTGAATCCGTATAGTATGGACGCCTGCGAGCCGTAAATGTGTTTGAGTACGAAACGACAGCCTTTCCCTCACGTCCGCTCTTTGTGGTGATGACAATGACACCATTGGCGGCACGTGTTCCGTAGAGAGCAGTTGCTGCCGCATCCTTGAGTACGTCAATACGGAGGATGTCCTGAGGATTGATACCTGATATGGCATTACCTACACGATTCACATAGTCAGGGTCGTTAAGTACGTCTGGCGAAAGGTCGATAGGGTCTGTCAGAATGATACCATCAAGCACCCATAGAGGACTACGGTTGCCGATAAGGGTAGATGTACCACGGATGCGAAGCTTAGGAGTGGCATTTATCTCACCACTGTTGGATGTCAACACAAGGTCTGGAATCTTACCCTCCATCATCTGGTCAATACTTGCAACGCCTGGGACGTTTAGGTCTTCCATCTTGATTGATGTAACGGCACTTGTGCTGTAACGCTTGTCTATCTTCTGGTAACCTGTAACGACTACATTATCAAGCGAGCTGGCTTCTTCCCTCATTATGATGTTAATATTCTCCTTATGACCTGTCATCACCACTTCAGTCTTCATACCAAGCATGATAGCAGATATTGACTTTACCTCGGCTGGCACATTCTTGAGTACAAATCTGCCGTTCTCGTCAGATGATACTCCTTTCTCAAGGAATCCTGTCGGGAATACTGCGGCCCCTGGGAGTGGTTCTCCACTCTCGTCAAATACCTGTCCACGTATTGTACGTGCCACCTTAGGCTTATTGTCTGTCAGCTGCTTTACGGTAATGATACGCTTGTTGATGTTGAAAGCGAGACCTGTGTCCTTGAGTACCCTTATGAGTACTGAGTTTACGGACTCGTTGGTCGCATTCACGCTCACAGGTGGTAATGATTTGAGGTCATCCGTGCTATACACGAAGCTGTAGCCTGTCTGACGTTGAATCTGGTCAAACAAGGTCTTTACAGGAACGGACTTGAGGTTGAACGTCACGTTCTTCTGTGCATAGCCAATAGTGGTGCCTAACAACATGAGCACCAATATCACGATGTGTTTCTTAATGCCTGTCTTTCTTGTCATTATTTGTGTTCTATTTCTTAATTTTAATTGTGTTGCCGTTTATACTTATTGAAGTGTTTGTTATCTCACATATTGCATCAAGAATGTCGTTGAGACTTGACTCCCTGCTGAGGCTTCCTGTGAAACAGCAGTTGCTGAGTGAGGCATCCACACACACATCCACGTTGTACCAGCGTGAGAGGGTAGAGGCGATCTCTGAAAGACTCTCACCATCAAACTTGAACATTCCTTCCGTCCATCCCATGACAGCATCCACATCTGCATTGCATACCTTAATCTCGTCACCACTCACACAAGCCTGACGACCTGGGGTAAGACGGCACTCATTATTACCCGATGTCACTCCGATGCTACCTTCTACGAGGGTGATGGTCTTGCTCTTGCCAGCGTATGCGTTTATGTTGAAATGTGTGCCGTACTGCTTTACGCTTACATTACCAAGATGTACGATGAAAGGCTTGCCTTCATCATGAGCAACCTCAAAGTAGGCTTCGCCAACAAGTTCTACATCACGGCTGTTTCCTGTGAAGCGTGAAGGGAACGTAAGCTTGCTGTCAGAATTAAGATGAACCTTTGTACCATCAAGGAGAGTAAGCTTGTACTCCCCCCCCCTTGGCACACAGATGCTTGTCATCTCCACGTTGTCAGTACCCTCTATCACGACTTCGCCATTGGTTACAGAAGCGTTTATTCCTGCCTTATGTATATTGACACTTGTCGAATCAAGTGGTATCACCTCTCCACTACTTGTCTCTATATAAGCAATGGACGTTCCTGGCATAGAGCTGGCTATTAGCTCATTATCAGTATTCCCGTTTGTAAAGATGACCGATGTGGCAATGATTACAGGAATGAGTATCGATGCTGCAACTGCTATTGGCTTGCGATATGATCTGAACCATGTGGTTACACTCTCATTCTTTCGTGTCACATCGTGGTCTGTGTTTATTTGCATACCAATCCTCTTGGAGAATCGTTCAAATGCAACATCTGTGTCGAGACTGTCGTACACCTTGCGTTTGTGTTGATAGTCTCCCTTTTTATATAATATCCTTATTATATTGTTTATGTCCATATTTATTCTGTTTTGTCCATTCATATAACAACTGAAATGTCAAAAGTGGGTACAAAAAATATAGATTTTTTCATTTTTATTTGAAAAAATCTATATTTCATATCTTTTTGATGCGATTTTGTGTGAAATTGTCACTTATTTCCAAATGCTTCTCTGAGCATCTTGAGTGCACGTTTCTTGTGTGTCTTTACCGTTTCTACAGAAAGATGTAAATGTTCCGCTATCTGTTTTGCGGTCATTCCCTGCATGCTCTTGTTGATTACCTCCTGCATTCGTTCTGGCAATCCGTCCACATACTCCATGAGTTTCACAATCTGCAGTTCGTATTCTTCATCGTATTCGTCCATCGCTTCGTGACAGGATAACATCATATTCTGTTCATAGCTACTGATTACGGCATTGTGTTTCAATTCATTCATTGCCATGTTGTGTACGGCACGATACAGATATGCTTCTAGAGCCTTTGTGTCATCAAAAGTCTTGTTGCTGTTCCAGATGGCCACTATCACGTTTTCCACTATATCTTCAGCCATCAGAATCTCCCCCACAATACCCTCGGCATGCATTACCAGCGCCTTGTAGTAACGATGGTAAAGCTCCTTATAACCGCTCATGTCATGTGCGTTTATTAGTGTGATGAAGATGCTATCTGAAATGTCCAACCTTTTTAGCGAGTTTCAAAATTCTTGTTTCTGAGATATTGCGAAAAACAGCAAACCGTCTGCAAATGTATAGAAATCTTTCTTATCTGCCAAATTCAATCGTACATATCATTTAATACGCAAATAAATCGCCATGTGGCGATTTATTTGCGTGTCTGTCCGTCACCCTTGATTATCCACTTGTATGTGGTAATCTCCTCAAGAGCCATAGGTCCACGGGCATGAAGTTTCTGGGTGCTGATACCTATCTCTGCACCAAGTCCGAACTGCGCTCCGTCAGTAAAGGATGTTGGGGCGTTATGATAAACACAAGCGGCATCCACCTTTTTGAGGAACAGGTCGGCTGACTGGTTATTATCCGTAATGATGCATTCAGAATGTCCGCTGCCGTTCCTGCGGATATGTGCTATTGCCTCGTTGATGTTGGCAACAGTCTTTATAGCCATAGTGTATGACTGGAACTCTGTGCCG
>JAGCWG010000249.1 GCA_017961965.1 Bacteroidaceae bacterium
AATTAGGTATGGCTCTGGATTTGGCTTGCCGAAAGTGACGTCGTAGGCGGTTACCATGAGGTCGCTGCGGAAGATGTCAGGGAAGTTCTTGTTGAGACGTTCGAGGAGTGTCTTTTGGCCAGAACCTGTTACGACCAAAGGGATGACGCCTGAGGCCTTTACCTTGCAGAGCAGTTCGTATGCTCCAGGCATGCGCTCTGCCTGTGGCAAGGTGTTGAAAAGGTCGGATTTGTATCTGTATATTTCCTCAATCTCCTCCTTTGTGGCTTCCTTTCCCCTCTGGCGCTTGGATACGATGTTGCTGGTACCTGCTCCTGTTCTGCCTTCGTGCATGTAAGCCTCCCACTCAGGAAGGTCAAGTCCGAAGTGTGCCATCGTCTTGTGCCATGAGTATGCGTGATTCTTCATTGAGTCGAAGAGCACGCCGTCCATGTCGAACATGGATGCGCGGAGCTCCATCTTCTGGTATCCGTGCTCCTTTTTATATAGCTCTACAGCTTTTTTGATTTCTGATGTCTCCAATTTGAGTTTTTGAGTTTATGAGTTCTTAAGTTTTTAAGTTTTCGCGGAGTGGTTTTTTAGAACGAAAATTTAGAAAATTAAAGAAAATTTATTTGTAAGTTCCTAAGTTGTTGTCGCTCCATAGGAACGGACGAAGAAAAAAGATAAAAACAGTTAAAAACAAAGTTACTATGATTACCCGTTTTCGTGATTACTAATAAACTTGCAAACTTATAAGTGAATTTTCTTTAATTTTCTTAATTTTCGTTTCCAAAAGATTTCAGCGAACAGAGCAAAGTGGATTTTTCACTTTTCACTATTCACTTCGCAACAACTTGTTTTGCAAAATCGCTTGCAAAGTTATGAATAATAGGCGGAATGCACACTAAAAATGGGTAAAAAATGCTAAAATGAATAATTTTTGAAAAAAGATTTAAATATTGTTTGTCCAATTCGTGAAAAAGTGCTAAATTTGCACGCTGTTTGAGGGTAAGTCCTAATTTCGCATGTGTTGCTGGCACATTTGGGGTTCCCTCACAACTCTTCTCCACAATTTATAAAGAATAATAAAAAATACATTTTTGAAAAGGATATGTCAAAAATTTGTCAGATTACAGGTAAGAAGGCTGCGATAGGTAACAATGTATCGCACTCACTTCGTAGAACAAAGAGGACATTTGACGTCAACTTGTTCACAAAGAAATTCTACTATGTAGAAGAGGATTGCTGGATTGTATTGAAGGTAAGTGCAGCAGGATTGCGTATCATCAACCGTATCGGTCTCGATGCAGCTATTCGTAAGGCACTCGCTAAGGGTTATCTCGATGTTAAGACTCTTGAGAGCCAGGTTATCGCTTAATTAAATTAATAAAGGAGAAAAGACTATGGCAAAGAAAGCTAAAGGAAATAGAGTGCAGGTTATCCTCGAGTGCACAGAGATGAAGGACAGCGGTCTTCCAGGTACTTCACGCTACATCACAACTAAGAATCGTAAGAACACTCCAGACCGCTTGGAGTTGAAGAAGTATAATCCAATCCTTAAGAGAATGACAGTTCATAAGGAGATTAAATAATAAGACACTATGGCAAAGAAAACAGTCGCTACACTCCAGAACAAGGATGGACGCTCTTTCACAAAGGTCATCAAGATGTTCAAGTCTCCAAAGACTGGTGCTTATGCATTCGATGAGAAGATGGTTCCAGCTGAGGAAGTTAAGGAGTATTTGAAGAAGTAATATCAGATATTACTCTCAAAAATATAAACCTACCCAAATTATTTGGGTAGGTTTTTTTGTGCTTTTCACAAAATGATAGTATCTTTGCAAATGAATTTATCAATTTTACATTTAGAGAGTTAATTATATGGGTTTTTTCGATTTCTTTACGAAACAGAAGAAGGAGACGCTTGACAATGGACTTGCTAAGACTAAGGAGAGTGTCTTCGGAAAAATTGCCCGTGCGGTAGCTGGTAAGGCTACTGTTGACGAGGATGTGCTTGACAATCTTGAGGAGGTACTCATCACTTCGGATGTGGGAGTGGAAACGACACTTGAGATTATTCAGCGTATAGAGGAGCGTGTGGCAAGGGATAAGTATGTCAATACTTCTGAGCTGAATGCCATCTTGCGTGAAGAAATTGCAGAACTCTTGACTAAGAATAATACTGAAGATACTGATGGTTTTACCGTTCCTCAGGGACACAAGCCTTACGTCATTCTCGTGGTAGGTGTCAATGGAGTGGGTAAGACTACTACAATAGGTAAGCTTGCCTACCAGTTTAAGCAGGCGGGCAACAAGGTTTATCTTGGTGCTGCTGATACGTTCCGTGCAGCTGCCGTTGAGCAGCTTGTCATCTGGGGTGAACGTGTGGGCGTGCCAGTAATCAAGCAGCAGATGGGCAGCGACCCTGCTTCTGTGGCTTACGATACTGTTTCAAGTGCCGTGGCTAATAATGCGGATGTGGTCATTATTGATACCGCTGGTCGCCTCCACAACAAGGTTAACCTGATGAATGAGCTTACCAAGATTCGTAATGCTGTCAGCAAGGTTACGGGCAATGCTCCTGATGATGTCCTCCTTGTGCTTGACGGTTCTACAGGACAGAATGCTTTTGAACAGGCAAAGCAGTTTACAAAGGCAACGGAGGTCAATTCGCTTGCTATCACCAAGCTTGACGGAACAGCCAAGGGAGGTGTCGTGATAGGCATCTCTGACCAGTTCAAGATTCCTGTTAAGTACATCGGACTTGGCGAGGGTATGGAAGACCTTCAGGCGTTTAACCGTAAAGCATTCGTCGATAGCCTGTTCGGAGAGTAGACATATAATAGACAAAAAAAAGTTGATATGTTTTTGAGCACGAATTATCATGAATTTGCCACGAATTGTCATGAATTATTTTTTTCGATAATATCGAAATATATTTGTGGTAATTGCAAAATGTAATGATGATGGAATTTTTGATAATTAGTGGCAAATTTATGGTAATTTGTGTAAAGACAAAAACTATATTTGTGCCAATGTGTTGTTTAATGGTCGTTAAATTGACAAATAGAATAATTTAGAGTGCGAAAGAATACAATAGATATAATCACTCTTGGATGTTCCAAGAACCTTGTTGACTCGGAAAGACTTATCCGTCAGTTGGAACTTAACGGCTACAAGGTGACACATGACAGCGAGAACCCTCAGGGTGAGATTGCTGTTGTCAATACTTGTGGTTTCATTGCCGATGCGCAGGAAGAGAGTATCAATATGATTCTCGAACTCTGTCAGGCAAAGGAAGAGGGCAAGATTCGTGAAGTATATGTCATGGGATGTCTTTCAGAGCGTTTCTTCAAGGAGCTTGGAAAGGAAATTCCTCAGGTTGACAAGTTCTATGGCAAGTTCAACTGGACAGAGCTCCTCAAGGACCTTGGCAAAACGTACCAGACAGAGTACCAGTTTGAACGTCGTATAACCACTCCTAAGCATTATGCTTATCTCAAGATATCAGAGGGATGTGACCGCCATTGTGCTTATTGTGCCATACCAATCATTACGGGTAAGCACCAGAGTCGTCCTATGGAGGACATCGTTGAGGAGGTCAAGCACCTCGTCAGCGAGGGTGTGAAGGAGTTTCAGATTATTGCACAGGAGCTTACATACTATGGCGTTGACCTCTATGGCAAGCAGAAGATAGCTGAACTTGTGGAGCGTATCTCCGACATTGATGGCGTGAAATGGATTCGTCTTCATTACGCTTATCCTAAGAACTTCCCTATGGACTTGCTTCGTGTGATGCGTGAGAGGAAGAATGTGTGCAAGTATCTTGACATCGCCCTTCAGCATGTCAGCACAAATGTGCTTACTAATATGCAACGTCATGTGACTAAGGAGGATACTTACGAGCTGATAGAGATGCTCCGTCGTGAGGTTCCTGGCATTCATCTTCGCACTACGCTTATGGTCGGTTTCCCTGGCGAGGGAGAGAAGGAGTTTGAAGAACTCAAGGAATTTGTCCGTTGGGCAAAGTTTGAGCGTATGGGCGCTTTCGCCTATTCAGAGGAAGAAGGAACATACGCAGCCAAGAACTTCAAGGACGATATTCCTCACGAAGTCAAGCAGGCACGCCTTAGCGAGTTGATGGACATCCAGCAGGGTATCTCTGCTGAGGTTCAGGCAAAGAAGGTCGGTACGACTATGAAGGTGATTATTGACCGTAAGGAAGGCGAATACTATGTGGGACGTACCGAGTTTGACTCTCCAGAGGTTGACCCAGAGGTACTTGTTCCTGTGGCAAACGGAATACTCCGCACAGGTTGTTTCTACGATATGACTATCACGGACAGTGATGACTTCGACTTGTATGCGGAGAAAAATTAAAAATTAAAAATTCAAAATTAAGAGTTAAGAATTGGCGCTTAATATTGTATTCTGGATTTTTAATTGCTAATTTACGAGTAACGGAATAATACAAGATATATGACAAATACTGAATTCATAAAGAGCTTGTCTGAAAAGACAGGTATGACGGCAGAACAGCTTGAGCCGATGGTAGCGCAGTTCATTGGTGCCTTTGCACGTGAGCTGGCATCGGGTAGGGTAGTGTCTGTTCAGGGATTTGGCAACTTCGAGTCTCGTGAAAAGGCAGAGCGTAAGATGTATAATCCTACGACTAAGTCATACAAGATTATCCCAAAGAAGGTGTCGCTCAATTTCAAGATGAGTGCAACCCTCAAGGATAAGATTAACTCGTGATTAGGTTATTCCGTTGGAATCTAAATGGTAAAAGATACAAATGAGTGATAAAGTAACATTGCAATCCGTTGCAGAATCGTTTTCAAGAGCGTGTGGTGTACCAAAGAAGGTGGCTGAGCAACTTGCCAGAGCATTCTTTGATACGGTTGTCGATGGCCTCTCTAATGATGAGAGCGTGAAGATTGATGGTCTTGGTACGTTCCGTGTGGTTGAGGTTGCAAGTAGAGAAAGTATAAATGTAACCAATGGCGAGCGTATTGTCATAGCTGGATATAAGAAAGTAAATTTTATACCAGAAGACGGTTTGCTTGTCTCTAATCTTGTCAGCGATATGCCTGATGTTCGTGAGGATGTAGTTGCTGATGACGAGGAAACGGATGTTTCCAACGATACAGACGAAACAGACATTGAAGATACGTCGGAGGTGGATGATGAAGCTGAAGACGTTAGCGAAGAAAATACACCATCCGAGGATGAAGAACCTATTGATGCCGTAGAGGCAGAAGTCAATATGGTTGAGGTTCCTGAGAAGGTGGAGGTGCAGGAAGACGAGTTCTCTGGCATAGATATGCTTATCTGTACTCCTGAGAGTGTAGAGGAGATTCGTCTCGAACTTGAACAGGCTCGTGCAGATGCAGAGCGTAAGCTCATTGCTGCAAAGGAGGCACATCGTGAAGTCCTCCGTCTTGAGGCACTCTATCAGAAAATGGAGAATGGTATGGTGCCAGAAAGTATGGAGGAATCATCTGAGCCTGCCGAGGAACAAGTGGTAGAGGCAGAAGCCGAGGCGGTTATAGAACCAGAGGCTGTTGATGAACCAGAACAGGAGGTTGTTCCTGCAATGGTTGCCGAGACGGTAGCCAAGGAAGATGATTCTATCAGCGTGGAACTACCTGAGGTGGAGGTTGTGGCAGAATCTCCTTCTGTAGAGGCCTCAGAGCCTGTAGAGGAAGAGAAGGAAGAGGTGGAAGAACCAACAGAAGAAGCCTCTGTTGCCGAATCGTCAGAGTCGGCTGAGACTTCAGAACAAGTAGAGGAAGCAAAGGAAGAGCCAGCAACTCCTACTGAAAATACCGAGGCTTCTCAGGTAGAGGCACTTAACCGTCTTCTTTCAGAGAAGCCAGCTGTGGCTCCTGTGAAACCTAAGAAGAAAAAAGATGATGGCAACTACATAATCTGGATTCTTGTTCCGTTGTTTGTGGTTGTCTTGATTGGCGTTTCAATTGTTGTCTTTAAGTACCATTCTGACAAGGAGAAGATGGAACTCAAGCAACTTCCCGTAGAGCCAAAGAGTGTGCCAGCTGCAACTCCAAAGTTGACACCTGTTACTAAGCCAACTGTGACTAATGACAGCACTAAGGCTAACACGGCAGAACCAGCAAAGGCAGAGACGTCAAAGGCAAATGTTGAAACGAAAGAAAAAGCGACGGCTAAGCCTAAGACGTATGTGCTACAGAAAGGAGAATCCCTTACAAGAGTTTCTCAGAAGTTCTATAACACCAAGGACTCTGTAAGAGCGATAATACGTGCAACTAAATTTAAGGATCCTGATAATGTCCCTCTTGGTACGTAAATCATTCTGCCATAAGAGTTGCATAGGAAAAAATACTGACCCTCTCGTCCGATACAAAAAGGGCGAGGGGGTTAATTATTAAAAAGTCTTAAAAGTGTGCGCTTGACAATATTTTTAATAAATTTTAATATAATGTGTGGAATGAAAGTGGTAAATTTGTACCCATAAATAAAACTTAGTTTAGAAAAAACAAAATCATAATAGATTATGGCAGACGCTATTGATATTCGCGAGTTAAATGAGCGAATCGAAAGACATAGCTCTTTCGTTACAAATATTATGACAGGAATGGATCAGGCTATCATTGGTCAGAAGCATCTTGTCGAATCACTTCTTATCGGTCTTTTGTCTGATGGTCACGTACTCCTCGAAGGTGTACCTGGTCTTGCTAAGACAAAGGCTATCAAGACTCTTTCTTCACTTATCGATGCTCAGTTCAGCCGTATCCAGTTTACTCCAGACCTTCTTCCTGCCGATGTTATCGGTACTATGATCTATAGCCAGAAGGATGGTGAGTTCGTTGCAAAGAAAGGTCCAGTATTTGCAAACTTCGTACTTGCAGATGAGATTAACCGTGCTCCAGCTAAGGTTCAGTCTGCACTTCTTGAGGCTATGCAGGAGCGTCAGGTTACTATCAGTACAAATACATACGAACTTCCTAAGCCATTCCTCGTATTGGCTACTCAGAACCCAATTGAACAGGAAGGTACTTATCCTCTTCCAGAGGCACAGGTTGACCGTTTCATGCTCAAGGTTGTCATCGACTATCCAAAGCTTGAGGAGGAGAAGAAGATTATCCGTCAGAACATCACTGGCGAGAAGATGAATATTCGCCCAATCATGACAACAAAGGAAATCGAGGAAGCTCGTGATGTTGTTCGTCAGGTTTATCTCGACGAGAAGATTGAACAGTATATTGCAGACATCGTGTTTGCAACTCGTTATCCTGAGAAGTACAACCTCAAGGAACTCAAGGGTCTTATCGGTTTCGGTGGTTCTCCACGTGCTTCTATCAACCTTGCTCTTGCTGCTCGTGCATACGCATTTATCAAGCACAGAGGATACGTCATCCCAGAGGATGTACGTGCTGTTGCTCACGACGTGCTCCGCCATCGTATCGGTCTCACTTACGAGGCAGAGGCAAGCAACGTGACAAGCGAGGAGATTGTAAGTAAGATTATCAATAAGGTTGAGGTACCATAATGGAAACTGAAGAATTATTACAGCGAGTCAGAAAGATAGAGATTAAGACAAGGGGGCTCTCCAACAATATTTTTGCTGGTGAGTACCACTCTGCTTTCAAGGGTCGTGGTATGGCATTCTCAGAGGTCCGTGAGTATCAGTATGGCGATGATGTGCGTGACATTGACTGGAATGTTACAGCACGACTTGGTAAGCCTTACATCAAAGTGTTTGAAGAAGAGCGTGAGTTGACTGTTATGCTCCTCGTAGATGTCTCAGGCAGTTTGGACTTCGGTACTGTTGTCCAGACAAAGCGACAGATGGTGACGGAGATTGCTGCAACGCTTGCATTCTCCGCAATTCAGAACAACGATAAGATTGGTGTCATATTCTTCTCTGACAAGATAGAGAAGTTTATTCCTCCAAAGAAAGGACGCAAGCATATCCTGTTCATCATACGTGAGTTGCTCGACTTCCAACCTGAGAGTCAGAAGACAGACATTGGTGCAGCTATTGAGTTTATGACTAACGCCATAAAGAAACGCTCAACGATGTTTATTCTTAGTGACTTCTTCGACCAGAAGGATTACACGAATCAGCTGACTATTGCCAATAGAAAGCATGATGTCATTGCGTTACAGGTGTATGACCAGCGTATGGCTGAGATGCCTAACGTAGGTATCATCAAGATGCGTGATGCAGAGTCTGGAAACGAGGTCTTTGTTGATACGTCATCCAGTGCCGTGCGCAGGGCTCATCATGAATGGTGGGTCAAATACCAGAAATGGGTTAAGAACCTCATGACAAAGTCAAATGTCGATTGGGTGTCAATCCGAACAGACGAGGATTATGTCAAGGCTCTTATGAGTATGTTCAAAAAGCGTAGTTAAAAGATATGAGATTGATAAGATTTGTATCACTCATGGTGATTGCCTTTCTTGCATGTCTGATGGCTGATGCACAGAGTGTGATTGTTGAGAACAAACTTGACTCTGTGTATATACCAATCGGTAAACGCATGGGTATCACCCTTGAGGTTACAGCAGAAAAGGGAAAGAAAGTTGAACTCCCTAAGTTTGACTCGCTTCAGCAGATTATACCGGGGGTTGAGTTTCTTGCTGCAACACGTCCTGATACTCAGTTTCTCAATGAAGGCAAGAGAATGGTGCTGAAGAAGAAGTATTACGTAACTTCTTTTGATACAGCTCTATATTATATCCCGGCAATGCAGGTGAAGGTTGATGGTAAGACCTACAGAGGCAAGCACCTTGCACTCAAGGTTATTACTTTCGATATAGACACTTCCAATGCGAAGATATTCCCTGACAAGCCAGTCATGAGCCCACCTTTCCAGTGGGCAGAGTGGAAACTTATGATTAGGTTGTCTTTGATTGTCGTCATTATCGCAATCATTCTTCTCTATGTCATCGTCCGTCTTAAGGACAACAAGCCTATCATCCGTCGTATCAGGTTCAAGCAGCATATAGCTCCTCATAAGATGGCTATGAATAAGATTAACCATATCAAGGAGGAAAAGATATGGCAGAGTGAAGACTCAAAGGAGTATTATACTCAGCTTACCGACACTCTTCGTCAGTACATCAAGGAGCGTTATGGTTTCAATGCCACGGAGATGACTACGGATGAAATCATACAACATCTTGCGGATGTTAATGATGACGAGGCTGTTAAGGAGCTTCGTGAACTCTTTGAGACAGCCGACCTTGTCAAGTTTGCCAAGTACAGCACTCTTATCAATGAGGATGACCAGAACCTCGTCAATGCTATTGAGTATATCAATCAGACAAAGGTAGAGGAAGAGGTCAAGGCTCAGCCAGAAGAGATTGTGGTGGAGGAACAGCATTCAAAGGAAATGAAACGTGTTCTTATTGCTCTCACAGTCATCACATCTATCGTCCTTATTTGTGTGGTAGGTTATCTGACATACAGAATGGTGTATATTATGATGTAAATTATAAACTTGTAAAATTAGTAATCAGATGTATTTTAAGAATCCGGCATTTTTCCTTCTGCTTGTAGCACTTATCCCATACATG
>JAGCWG010000250.1 GCA_017961965.1 Bacteroidaceae bacterium
GCCGAGCTGAAGCTTCTTCACGACCGATTCCCTGACAATATCCACCTCACGATAATAAGAAATGAGGAAAGGAGAATAATAGCAGGAGTGTATTACTACATCTGCGGACAGGTAATACACACACAATACATGAGTGCAAGCGACGAAGCACGCCATTGCGGTGCACTCGAATTATTGATAGAGTCAATAATAAGTCGTCATTCCAATGATTGCAAGTACCTCGATTTCGGCATCTCCACTGAAAACGGTGGACGACTCCTGAACGAAGGGCTTATCTACCAGAAGGAAGGATTCGGAGGACGAGGAGTGTGCTATGATGCGTGGGAGTTGGCCACCTGACCTTCCCCCTACCCCTTCCTTTCAGGACGGGGAGTAGATACTCTGCAAATGAATAATTATGAACGCAAAAAATCAGAATTATTCATCTCTGATTACTCATTACTAATTGCAATTTACTAATTAAAACTACCCCATATCGACTTCACCATCACCACAGGAGGAAGGCTGAAAAAGGGGAACTTAAATATGAACACAAGACAACAGAAAATGGAGGCGTTCGGCCGTCTGCTTGACGTGATGGACGAACTCCGAGAGAAATGTCCTTGGGACAGAAAACAGACAAACGAGTCGCTGAGACCTAACACAATAGAAGAGACATTCGAACTGTGCGATGCTCTCCTCAAGAACGACCAGCTCAACATCTGCAAGGAGCTGGGCGACGTACTCCTCCACATAGTATTCTACTCCAAGATTGGTGAGGAGAAGGGTGAGTTCGACATCGCCGACGTGTGCAACAAGTTGTGCGACAAACTTATCTTCCGCCACCCTCACGTCTATGGCGAGGCAAAGGCGAACAGTGTGGGCGAGGTGTTACAGACATGGGAACAGATAAAACTGAAGGAGAAGGATGGCAACAAAACTGTACTAAGCGGTGTGCCTGATGCTCTCCCATCGCTCGTCAAGGCGTATCGCATACAGGACAAGGCTCGCAACGTTGGTTTCGACTGGGAGGAGCGTCGTGACGTGTGGGCTAAGGTTAAGGAGGAAATCAGCGAGTTCGAGGTAGAAGTGGAGGAACTATACAACAGCGCCGAGACGGACGAGCAGAAGGCTCTTGACAAGGATAAGGCAACACGTGAGTTTGGCGACATCATGTTCAGCCTCATCAACGCGGCTCGTCTCTACAAGATAAACCCTGACAACGCCCTCGAGCACACCAACCAGAAGTTCATCCACCGTTTCAACTACGTGGAAGCAAAACTGAAGGAACAGGGCAAGTCATTCCAGGACGCCACACTTGAGGAGATGGATAGATTGTGGGAAGAAGCGAAGAAAGCATGACCTTCCCCCCACCCCTTCCTTTCAGGACGGGGAGAAGATACTCTGTTCGTCGATAGGTTTGGAGAACGAAACAATTCCTGTTTTTCATAAACACAGAGAGCAGAGATAAAGAGTAAACTTGATTTTTCACTTTTCACTTTTAACTTTTCACTTAAAAATATAAATATCAATTTATTTTTTACATTATGGGAAAGATACAGTCAATGCTTCCAAAGCTTATTGTGGAGGCGATGAAGGAGAAGAACACGTTCAAGAAGAACGCTTACACAAATCTGAAGACAGCATTCCTCAACTACACCACTTCAAAGGAGGGAGTAAAGGAATGTACAGTGGACGAGAACGGCGCACGCATCATACCTGATGCCAAGGAGCTTGCCATCGTCAAGAAGATGCACACCGAACTCGTGGAGAACGGCAAGCAGTACAACATGAACGACTACCTCGAGGAGGCAAAGTACTACGAGCCATTCATCCCTCAGAGTGCTTCAAAGGAAGAGGTGGCAGCAGCCATCGAACGTTACATTGCCGAGAATGGTGCCTACGACAAGAAGCAGATGGGTCTCGTCATCAAGTATGTCAAGTCACAGTTTGAGAACGTAGATGGTGCATTGGTAGCAAGCGAGGTGAAGGCAAGAATCAAGTAAAAAGACCCACCCTACCCCTCCCTACTGGGAGGGAACTGAGTTACTCCATCGCTCAGAGTCATCCTTGGCTCTGATTCAACAACTAAAAAAGCCGTTAGGACAAATGTCCGAGCGGCTTTGCTTTTATACAAGCCTCTCTTTGCAATAGCACCCATATCTCCCTGATTTTATACCCATATCATTTCAACTTTACACCCATATCTCCTGAGCGGGAGATATGGGTGTAAATTGAAGGTTTCAATCCATTATTTATTACTTATGCTTCACTCTAATATACAATTCCGTATCTATGACTATAGGAGATGACATATCGTGGATAGTTGACGGATCTGGGCACGGCATACTCTTATAATAAAAACAAATATGTTCTTGAGAATTTATCGTGTCAACTTGAACATTGAAGCAACCAAGAACGATATTCAAAGAATCTTTCAAACA
>JAGCWG010000251.1 GCA_017961965.1 Bacteroidaceae bacterium
CGGAACACGTACATATTCTGACGTATGCTCAGCCAAGGATGGCGAAGTGAGCATTACCGTTCCAGAGAAGTGTACTTACCTTTGGTTCGTGGTGATGGGTGCTCCTACCAAGTATTGGTCACACTCATGGACAAGTGGAGTTGCTTCATCTAACTTTGCAGGTAATGGTGAGCAATGGCCATACGCTGTTAAGTTCAGCAATACAGATCCTTACGGAGCTGTCAGAACGTACGGCAATTATCCAGAGGATTATGTCCGTAAGGACACTACGGTTGTTATAAATGCAAGCCTTGCGTATAGCGGTAGTGGCTACACAAGTGTGCGTGTGCAGTATGATATGGATGCCGTTTCACAGGCACTCGGCGTTTCTACTCAGCAGATGAAGGCAGTCGTTGTCGGCAAGACAAGTGGTAAGAAGAACTACCTCCGCTTTGCAGGATTAAATACAGACGGTAAGACAGAGACAAACCGCCATACAACATCAACTTCAAGTAGCACTTGTTACGGACACTGGTTCAATTCCGTTGGTAACGTCTGTGATTATGGCAGCTCATCCTATATATTTGCGGAGATGTACCCGGACAGTTATGGCTGTTATGTGGGACAATATCCGGGAAGGCTTACAAGGAATAAGACTTATGTCATCCGTCAAGCTTACATTTATACGGATAATGAAGGAAAAGAATATACGGCAATACTGGAGACGCATCTTACTGTTCTCTAAGCCCATCCATTCTTTAGTGGCTTGACGCGATAAAGAAAAAGTGATTTTTTTCAAAAAAAATCCTTTTTCGATTAAACTATTTGAGATTTCCATTGTCTTACTAAAGAATAATCCTACAAAAAGAACTTAATATGTTTGTTTTTGTCTTGTTTTTACAGGTTATTAAGGGTTGTTCAAATGGAATTGAAGGGACAATGCAAAAAATATGAATAGGTAAAGATTAAATGCGATGATTAACTATTAAGTTAACGAAAATAGACGCCGTTGTGAAACGACGTCTATTTTTTTTATTTTAATCATATAGTAAGTATAATTCCCGTTCTTTAGTTATTATGCTCATTTACTTAGCTCTTCTTTAAAAAATGTTTGGTAAAACGACAATAAAAATGTAACTTTGCGGTTGATTATAATATGAGAAAAAGGATTATCATCGTTTTTGCGCTTTTCACTTCCGTGGTAAAGATGGCGAATGCGCAGATGGATGTGCAGTTTGCCGACTACACATCCCTTAGGTCATATTATAATCCCGCGGTTTCTGGTACGGAAGGACAACTCAATGTGGTTGGTGCATATTCCATGCAGATGGCTGGATATAAAGGTGCTCCTGCCACGATGTTCCTTGGTGCTGATATGCCGATTTACTTTCTGAGTCCTCGTCATGGTGGGGGATTGAGTTTCCTGAATGACGTTGTCGGTATGTTTACTACATCAAAGATAAGCCTTCAGTATGCGTACAATGTGAAGCTCGGATTGAAAAGCCGTATTGCCATAGGAGCAAACATCGGAATGATAAGTGAGAAAATAGATGGCTCTAAACTGGAACTTGAAGACACAACCGACCCTGCTTTTCCATCTTCTGCTGTCACAGGCAACTCGCTTGACTTCAACTTTGGTGTCTATTACACCATGCCTCACTTATGGGCAGGTCTTTCCGTGATGCACGCCATGCAACCTACTATAACTTGTAGTGAAAAATACGAATTAGAGTTCCCTCGTTCATATTATTTTATGGCTGGAAGCAATATTAAGCTAAAAAATTCGTTTATAACATTACAGCCATCCTGTATGGTGATGTCTGACCTCAAGTCATGGAGAGAAGATGTGCAATGCAAGGTTGTGTATGAATACGATGGCCGTAAGCTCTACGGAGGTCTTGGTTACAGTCCTGGAGTGTCAACAACCTTTATGGTGGGAGGCGACTTTCATGGTGCTACGGTCGGCTATTCATATCAGATGTTCACTAATGGCATAGGAATGGTGAACGGCTCACACGAACTGGTGGTAGGTTATCTTACCGAGCTTGACCTTTTCAAGAAGGGACGCAACCGACACAAGTCCGTCAGATGGCTGTAACTTGCATTATGAATAATGCAAGAGTTAAAAGTTAAAAAATAAAAGTTAAAAGTTGGATATTACTTGTATTCCATGTTGGCTACAAGAACTCCCAACTATTCAAGTTTGAAAAAAGATCTAGATATCAGGATGAATAAGAGTGTAGCAATAACAGCATTGTTCACAGTATGTGTGACGACCTTGTCTCTTTCGTTACATTCCTGTTTCTCTGCTCAGGGTAACATGAACGCAATGGGTGGCGAGGTCACTGGTGTGGGTGGTTTGGCTATCACTGAGCCAGCTCCATACGGAATGGTGCTCGTTAAGCGCGGTTCGCTCAAGATGGGTTCTGAAACGACAGATACATTGTGGGGTAAGGATATGCCTTCACGCGAGATTTCGGTGGATGCTTTCTGGATGGATGAGAAGGAAGTAACTAATGCCATGTACCGTCAGTTCGTATTCTGGGTACGTGACTCAATTATCCGTACTCGTCTTGCTGACCCTAACTATGGTGGCGACGAGTCATTCGTCATAGATACAGATAAGAATGGTGATCCAATAAAGCCACATATCAACTGGAACAAGGCAATTCCTCGTAATCCTGACGAAGAACAGAAGAGAGCTATCGAGAGTATCTATACCACCCATCCTTTCACAGGTGAGAAGATGCTTGACGCTAAGCAACTGAACTATCGCTATGAGGTGTATGACTACAAGATGGCAGCCATGCGTAAGTATCGTCTCGACCCTACGGAGCGTAATCTCAATACTGACGTTGATGTTGACCCGGAGGAGGTTGTGATGATTAGCAAGGACACAGCATACGTTGATGAGGCAGGACTTATTCACCGTGAGACAATTACACGTCCTCTGTCAAGTCACTGGGACTTTGTGAATACATATATAGTAAACGTATATCCTGATACTACATGCTGGATTAACGACTTCCAGAATGCAGAGAACGAGATATACATGCGTCTCTATTTTACTCATGCCAACTTCAATGATTATCCTGTGGTTGGTGTAAACTGGGAACAGGCAAACGCTTTCTGCAATTGGCGAACAGACTTCCTTATCAAAGGTCTTGGTCCTTCTGCTAAGTTCATCCAGCGTTACCGTCTCCCTACTGAGGCAGAATGGGAATACGCTGCCCGTGGTAAGAGTGGCAATGAGCTACCTTGGGAGCAGGATGGCGTGGCAAGTGACAAGGGATGCTTCTATGCAAACTTCAAACCAGACAGAGGTAACTATACAAAGGATGGTAACCTTATCACGTCAAAGGTGGGAATCTATAGTGCTAATAGCAATGGTCTCTACGATATGGCTGGTAATGTGGCAGAGTGGACGAGTAATGTCTATACAGAAGCAGGAATACTCTCAATGAGTGATATGAACCCAACGCTTAATTACAATGCTGCAAAGGAAGACCCTTATGCATTGAAGAAGAAGAGCGTTCGTGGTGGTTCGTGGAAAGACCCAGAGAGTTTCATCAAGTCTGCTTGGCGTACAAGCGAATACCAGAACGTAGGACGTTCTTTCATTGGTTTCCGTTGTGTGAGAAGTCAGGTGGGAACAGCAACAAGAGCGAGAAGATAATAAAGAATGAAGAATTAAGAATAAAGAATGAAGAATAGGGAATGGCATTTGCAAATATTCAGTCTTTAGTCGAAATTCTTCTAAACATAGTAAACCATGAATGAATTGTGAATGGCATGACGATATTTTTTTAGATTCTTCATTCCTCATTCTTCATTCTTCATTTAATAAAGCGATGGCAAAGAAATATAAGTTATCAGGTATCCAGAAATGGATGGATAGTCAGAAGGGTCAGACATTCCTGAACTTCGCATATAGTTGGGGTGCATCCGTCGTAATCCTCGGTGCATTATTCAAGCTTACCCATATCAGTGGTGCAGATATCATGCTGTTCCTCGGAATGGGTACTGAGGTTATCGTGTTCTTCCTTGCAGGTTTTGAACATCAGACGGCCATTGGTGAGGATGTGGATAATGCTGCTGAAGATGCACGTAACGCCATCTTTACAGACGAGACGGCAGAGGCACTTGCAAAGGCTGCTGCCAACATGGGTAATGCTCCTGCTGGCGGAACTGTCTATGTAGGTGGTGGTGTTCCTTACTCAGGCGAGAGTGCTCCTGCTGCTGGTGGTACGGTTGTCGTAGGTGGCGGTGGTGCAGGTATCTCTGAGGAAACAGCGGCTGCTCTTGCCAATGCGGCTGCAAATCTCAGTAATGCTGGTGCTGCAGGTTCTTCTGCTCCAAGCAATGCTTCTGTTTCTCCAACACCTGTGACTATTGTCAATGCTGCAGAGCTTGCAGAGAATATATCTACTGCTTCTGCACCAGTTATTCAGGCGGCTCAGTTCCAGGGCATGACTCCTGATATGCAGAAGGCTACAACAGCATACGTTCAGCAACTCACAGACCTCACTGAAACACTCAAGAAGGTGGCAGAGCAGAGTGCACGTCTCACTCGCGATTCAGAGGAGATGGAGAATATGAACCGTACACTTACAGGTATCAATCGCTTCTACGAGCTTCAGCTTAAGAGCGTAGGCTCACAGTCTGCTACTATTGATGATGTTAACGAACAGACCAAGCGTCTTGCTTCTCAGCTCCAGGAGTTGAATGAGGTATATGCCAAGATGGTTGAGGCTTTGAAAATGAAAATAAGTTAAGTCGGATGGCAAAGAAGAAGATAACACCGCGTCAGAAGATGATCAATCTGATGTATGTCGTTCTTATGGCTATGCTTGCCATGAACGTCAGTTCAGATGTGCTCAAGGGCTTCACGCTTGTGGATGAGAGTCTCAATCGCTCGAAGGATAACTCAAACCTTCAGAATGAGGCAATCTATAAGGCGCTGGATGCTGCCATGAAGCAGAATCCAGAGAAGACTCGTGAGTGGTATAATAAGGCACAAAAGGTTCGTGCCCTCTCTGACTCACTCTATAATCTCTCTGAACGCCTCAAGATACAAATTGTGAAGGAGGCTGACGGTGATGATGGCGACATTCATAATATCAGTAGCCGTGACAACCTTGAGGCTGCTACTCACGTCATGCTTGCTCCGGGAAGCGGTCAGGGTGGTAAGCTCAAGGCATCTATCGACACTTTCCGCGAGAGCATACTTAAGATGATAAATGACTCCGTACAGCATCGCATCATAAGCGATAATCTTACTACGGAAGTTCCATCTTCAGCCATGAATCTTGGCAAGAACTGGCAGGAGTATATGTTTGAGAACACACCTGTCGTTGCGGCGGTAACTCTTCTTACCAAACTGCAGACGGATGTAAAGCATGCAGAGAGTCAGGTGCTCCATCAGCTTGTATCTAATATTGACGTCAAGGATGTGCGTGTTAACCAGATTAGCGCATTCGTAATCCCCGAGTCAAAGACGGTGGTACGCGGTGGCAAGTTTACGGCAGAGATTGTAATGGCGGCTGTTGATACTACGCAGCGACCAGATATCTATGTAGGTAACACCCTTCTCAAGGCTTCAAACGGACATTATGAAACTGTGTGCAGTTCTATTGGTGATTTCAATCTGAACGGCTACATAGTGATGAGAAATGGTAATGGCGAGATTATCAAGCGTGAGTTCAGTCAGCCATATACGGTTGTTGAACCATCTGCTACGGTGTCTGCCACAATGATGAATATGCTTTATGCAGGTTACACAAACCCTATCAGCGTCAGTGTACCTGGTGTTCCTGCTAATAAGATAAATGTGTCAATGACCAACGGCTCACTTACCAAGAAAGGTGACGGTAAGTATGTTGCGGTACCTTCAAAGGTGGGAACAGATGTCGTTTTTACTGTGACAGCCATGAACGAAGGACGTTCACAGGAGATGGGTAAGTTCACTTTCAAGGTGCGTAAGTTGCCAGACCCGACAGGTTACCTCCAGTGTGGTGATACACGTTTCAAGGGTGGTCGTATCTCTAAGCAAATGCTTCTTGCCGCTGGTTCTGTAAGCGCAGCTATTGATGATGGTTTGTTGGATATACCATTCCGTGTAGTCGGTTTTGAAACAGTCTTTGTTGACAATATGGGAAATGCAGTTCCAGAAGTCAGCAATTCTGCCAACTTTACATCCAACCAGATTGCACGAATCCGTCAGCTTAGTAGAGGTAAGCTCTTTAATATATCACGAATTAAGTGTATAGGTCCTGATGGTATTGAGAGAACGCTTACTTCACCTGTTGAAGTAATTATAAACTAAGATATTTAAGTTTTCTTCCTCGTAGTTAAGTGGAGATATATTAAAATCTTTTCTTTTCTACTTTGAAAATGTAACTCTAAGATATGAAGAAGATATTGTTTTTACTTGCGGTAATGTTTTTCCATTGCTCCGTACTTACTGTCATGGCTCAGCCACAGAGGAGTAGGGTGCAGAACAACCGTAACACGACAAGACGTAACAATACAACAGGCAGGGCACAGAATGTTACTCCGGCAATAAGTCGTGCCGACCTTATGTTCCCAACAGCGGTAGCTATGCCTGAGGAGGTTGTGTGGAGACGTGACCTTTACCGTTCTCTCGACTTGAAGGAGGATGCAAATGCGGCTCTCTACTATCCAGTGCAGCCACAGGGTAAGCAGGTTAATCTGTTCACACTTTTGTTCCGTCTTTTCAGTACGGGTAAGCTTCCTGTATATGAGTATAATCTTGATGGCTTTGAGGATTTCTCTCCAGAAAAGAGAATGCACTTCAAGGACTTCCTTGAAAAGTACAGCATATATTATGAGTTGCAGGGTAATACCTACAAGATTGATGATGCGGACATTCCTTCTGCTGAGGTTCTTCGCTACTATGTGAAGGAAAGCAGCTATTATGACCAGAATACCGCTACATATCATAGTCGTGTGACAGCTATTTGTCCTGTGCTCATGCGTTCGGATTTTGGTGATGAACTTACGCCTTATCCTTTGTTCTGGGTAAAGTATGATGACGTAGCAACATATCTGAGTGGGCACATGGTCATGACTTCCAACGTTAACAATGCTGCTAAGATGTCATCTGCTGATTTCTTTGCCACAAACCATTATAAGGGAAAGATTTACCTTACCAACAATATGCAGGGTAAGTCGCTTCAAGAGATGGTTGTAGCTGATAGTACCGGTAACAAGCAAGCTGGTCTTGCAAAGGCACAGGATAAGATTGAAAAGGAGATGGCAGACTTTGAGAAGCATATTTGGACAACACCTGTCGATTCTGTTGAGCTTGCACGTCGAGACAGCATCGCCAAGCTACAGATGAAAAAGAAAGTTGTTGTGACAAATACTCGTCGAGGACAGACTTCTACAGGTAATGCTACAGTGCAGAATTCTACCAAGAAAGAAAAGGCACCAAAGTCTTCTTCGTCAGGTCCACGCATATCTGCACGACGTCAGAGACACTAACCACTTCGTGGAGTTAAAAGTTAAAAATTAAAAGTTAAGAGTTAAGAATTAAGATTTTGATTCTTTATAACGCATAACCCCTATAATATATATAATAAAAGGTAATCCACCTGTCCGTTGAAATGCGGTCAGGTGGATTTCTTTTTGTTTTATCGGTATGCAGAATGTGAGTGAATGATAGTAGTCGGAGCGACAGTCGAGTGTAGTCGCGCAGACTAGTGCTAGTTTGTCATACAAACTAGTACTAGTCTGTAACGCAAACTAGCGCTAGTCTGTGATACAAACTAGCGCTAGTCCGGGCGACTATAGTATGTCGTAAGTCTCAAATGCCAAATTTATGCGTCCCGTTATGAACCGAAGGCATAACTTTCTACATCGCCTACGTTTGAGCGACAAAAGCGACTTGAACGTGAGGGCTTCATAAAGGGCTACAAGGCAGTACTTGACTCCAGGCGAATGGGACAAGGAATAATGGTTATATGCAATATGCGACTGAAACGTCATTCACAACTCTTGATGGATGAGTTTATGGAAGCAGTACGCATGGAATCCCGGTGGAATAGCATAATGTTGTATAGTAGTTTTCGTGCGATAAAATTATGTGTTGAACATCTGTATTGAAATTTCTGTTTTTGTGTCAAATCACATGGTTTTGTAAAGTCGAGTGAGCAAAACGAATACTTTTTGATGATATTATTTTCCCATATCAAAATGAATATGTAATTTTGCCGAGTGTTTGCACTGCTATATATATTAGGTGCAAACGGAAGGATAATAGGATAAATAAACTTACATATTACAAATGGCTTTAATTGAAAGTATCATTGCACGTGCCAAGGCTAACAAGCAGCGTATCGTGCTTCCAGAGTCACTCGAGGAGCGTACTCTCACAGCAGCCGACAAGTCTCTCGCAGACGACCTTGCCGACATCATTCTCATCGGTAATCCACAGGAAATATTTGCTCTTGCCGACAAGCTCGGTCTCAAGAATATTGGCAAGGCAACAATCATCGACCCAGCTACTTCAGAGAAGACTGAGGAGTATGCACAGCTTCTCTTCCAGCTTCGCCAGAAGAAGGGTATGACTATCGAGAAGGCTCGCGAGCAGGTTCTCGACCCTCTCTACTTCGGATGTCTCATCATCAAGAGTGGCGATGCTGACGGTCAGATCAGCGGTGCCCTCTCTACAACTGGTGACACTCTCCGTCCAGCTCTCCAGATTATCAAGTGTGCTCCTGGCATTTCTTGCGTATCAGGTGCTATGCTTCTCATCACAAAGACTCCTCAGTATGGTGAGGAAGGTGTTCTCGTGATGGGTGACGTTGCCGTTACTCCTATGCCAGACGCTTCACAGCTTGCTCAGATTGCTGTTTGTACAGCTCAGACAGCCAAGAGCGTAGCAGGATTTGCTGACCCACGTGTTGCAATGCTCTCATTCTCAACTAAGGGAAGTGCTAAGCATGAGGTAGTTGACAAGGTTGTTGAGGCTACTCGTCTTGCTAAGGAGCTTGACCCAACACTCAAGGTTGATGGTGAGCTTCAGGCAGATGCTGCTCTCGTTCCATCAGTAGGCGAGAAGAAGGCTCCAGGTTCAGACATCGCAGGTCATGCAAACGTACTCGTTGCTCCATGTCTCGAGGTAGGTAACATCGCTTACAAGCTCGTTCAGCGTCTCGGTAATGCAGATGCCATCGGCCCTATCCTTCAGGGTATCGCTCGTCCTGTAAACGACCTCTCTCGCGGCTGCTCTGTTGACGACATCTACAAGATGGTTGCCATCACAGCTTGCCAGGCAATGGACGCAAAATAAAAGCGGAGTTTTTATTTTGAAGTGAAAAGTGAAGAGTTCTTGTTTTTAAGAACGAAAATTTAGAAAATTAAAGAAAATTTTTCTTTCTCATGACTGAGGACGACGTTAAATTCTATGGTTCGTTGTGTATCTGAGCGTTTGGCATATACACTTAATGTTCCATAGTCATCATAGAAACTCACAGTCAAATCACGACTTGTTTCCATTCAAAATTTCACCTCCTTTTATGTAATATCATATTATGGAATATCTATAGAACCTTCAATATAATCATA
>JAGCWG010000252.1 GCA_017961965.1 Bacteroidaceae bacterium
AAATCATCTGACTCGAAATAATCATCTTTCATTACTTTAACTCTGCGAAGTTAACTCCTCTTAATTCCCCTTACTTGTTTATCTTTGCGCAAGTGTCCTTGAGCCCTACGGTACGGTTGAAGACAAGGTGCTCAGGTGTAGAATCTGTATCCACGTTGTAGTAACCGATGCGCTGGAACTGCAGATAGTCGAGTGGCTTTGCATTCTTGAGCCATTTCTCCACGTAAGCCTTCTTGATTTCAAGGCTTGCAGGATTGATGAATTTGCGCATATCATCAATGTCGATACGCTCCTTGCCCTGCTCCTTGCTGTAGTTGGCAACCTCGTCACGTGGGTTCTCCACCATCCATAGGCGGTCGTAGTTGCGTACCTCAGCCTCAAAGCAATGCTTGCAACTTACCCAGTGAATAGTCTTACCCTTTATCTTCATGTCTGCATTAGCCTCACCAGTCTTTGTCTCTGGTATTACCTCTGCATATACCTCGATGATGTTGCCGTCAGCATCCTTCTTGCAGCAGTTCTCCTCAGGACAACGTACGATGTATGAATTCTTGAGACGTACCTCCTTGCCAGGACCGAGACGGAAGAACTTCTTAGGAGCATCCTCCATGAAGTCGTCACGCTCAATCCAAAGTTCACGGCTGAACTCGATAGTGTGAGTACCGTCCTCTGGGTTCTCTGGGTTGTTGACAGCCTCGTATTCCTCGACAGCATCCTCTGGGATGTTGGTGAGCACGAGTTTTATTGGGTCAAGTACGGCACTTACACGCTGTGCACGCTTGTTGAGGTCGTCACGCACGGCACTCTCAAAGAGTGACATCTGGTTGAGTGCATCAAACTTAGTGTAACCAATCTTGTCGATGAAGTTGATGATTGACTCTGGACTATAACCACGACGACGGAAACCGCTGATAGTAGGCATACGTGGGTCGTCCCATCCATTTACGACACCTTCCTTCACAAGGATGAGAAGGTTACGCTTTGAGAGCAGGATGTGAGTAAGGTTGAGCTTGTTGAACTCTGTCTGACGAGGACGATTGTCGTCAAGTGGTTTGTCGTCACCTGCAACCTCCTTTGCCCAGTCAACGAACAAGTCGTAGAGTGGACGGTGGCTCACGAACTCAAGTGTACACCATGAGTGAGTAACGCCCTCCCAGTAGTCACACTGACCGTGAGTGTAGTCATACATAGGGTATGCGTTCCACTTGTTGCCTGTACGCCAGTGAGGCATATTGAGCACACGGTACATGATAGGGTCACGGAAGTGCATGTTGTCGCTTGCCATGTCTATCTTTGCACGGAGTACCATTTTGCCTGGCTCCATGTTACCTGAGTTCATCTCCTCAAAGAGACGAAGACTCTCTTCGACAGGGCGGTTGCGGTAAGGTGACTCTATACCTGGCTGTGTAGGTGTTCCCTTCTGCTTGGCAATCTCCTCTGCTGTCTGCTCGTCAACGTATGCCTTACCACGCTTGATGAGTTCTACGGCAAGGTCCCAGAGCTTCTGGAAATAGTCGGAAGCATAGTATATGTTGCCCCACTTGAATCCGAGCCACTCAATATCACGTTTGATGGCGTTGACGTATTCAATGTCCTCCTTCTGAGGGTTGGTGTCGTCAAGACGAAGGTTGCAGACACCGTTATATTTCTTTGCCAATCCGAAGTCGATAGCGATGGCCTTGGCATGTCCGATGTGCAGATAGCCGTTAGGCTCAGGTGGGAAACGTGTCTGTACTCTGCCTCCGTTCTTACCCTCTGCCAAGTCACTCTTCAGTATCTCTTCTACGAAGCTTACTGACTCCTTTACCTCTTCTGGCTTTTCAATATCCATAATCTTTTCGTTGTTTTATTATTA
Organism: Bacteroidaceae bacterium; assembly: GCA_017961965.1. The sequence continues at coordinate 1,856 of JAGCWG010000252.1, forward strand.
ATTTTGTGCAAAGATAGGTAAATTATATGATATTGAGGTAAAGCCTCTTTAATTTTTTATCATCACATGGCAATCCGGTTAAAAGTTCAATTCCGCTCAAATTAAACTATTTCTTACAGGGGATATCAAATGTAAAGTGAACTATTATACTAACACAAATAATAATTTCAAACTCGCCATTACAGGTATGAAAAGAGGAATCTTATTTACACTATTCGCGATTGTAATGACAATGTGTTCATACGCACAGGTGTCATTTGGCTCAGCACAGAAATTCAATGATAATTGGCAGTTCTTTCTCGGTGACGATAGTCTTGCATTCTCTAATCCGCAGATTACAAGAAAGATTAATCTGCCTCACGACTGGAGCATTGAGGGACAACTGAGCCCTTCGCTTGCCAGTTGCCAAGGTTATCTGCCAGGAGGTATAGGCTGGTATCGTAAGACATTCAAGCTTACAGACAAAGATGACTTGCACTTCATCTACTTCGAGGGTGTCTATTGCCGTTCAACTGTTTATCTCAACGGTCACAAGTTGGGCTACCGTCCTAATGGATTCGCAAGTTTTATGTACGACATGACGCCTTACCTTAGTGAAGGCGACAATGAACTGCTCGTACGTGTGGATCACAGTCAGCTGGCTGACAGCCGTTGGTACACAGGTAGTGGAATATATCGTGATGTGTGGATTGTCAGTTCGGGCAAGACGCACTTCGGTCAATGGGGACTTGGTTGGCAGGCAAGGAACATCACCAAGTCGTCTGCCACAGTCGATGTGGAAATGAACGTCGAAGGCGCAATGTATGCAAGGGGTGATCTCATGGTTGTCGCTAAATTGATGGATGACAAAGGCAATGTGGTTGCTAAGGCAAGCAAGAAATGTGCTGATGGTAAGGTGACAACATCGCTAAAGGTTAACAAGCCACAGATGTGGGGTATCGAGTCGCCTTATCTCTATACTCTCAACACAACTCTTCTTGAAGGTGACAAGGAGATAGACCATGCTGACTGCAAGGTGGGTCTTAGAACTCTCCGCTTTGATGCCAACAACGGATTCTTCCTCAACGGCGTGAACACCAAGGTGAAGGGCGTGTGTCTTCACCACGATGCAGGTGTGCTTGGAGCTGTAGTTCCAAAAGATGTGTGGCGCAGACGACTTGTCAATCTTAAGGACATGGGTGCAAATGCTATACGTATGAGCCACAACCCACAGTCACCGGACGTGTATGACTTGTGTGATGAACTCGGATTGCTCGTCATGGACGAGGCAAGCGATGAGTGGGAGTTCCCTAAGCGTAAGTGGATAGAAGGATGGAACGCAGGCAAACCAGCCTTCTTCGGCACGTTCGACTTCTTCGAGGAGTGGATTGACCGTGATGTGGCAGATATGGTTCGACGTGACCGTAACCACCCATGTGTATTCCTCTGGAGTATTGGAAACGAAGTCGATTATCCTAATGATCCATACTCTCATCCTGTACTCGATGGTAATAATGCAGCCATCAATCAGCCAATGTTCGGAGGCTACAAGAAGGATGCGCCAAATGCTGAGCGTATAGGCAAGATAGCCAAGAGACTTGCAGCTGTAGTGAGAAGCATTGACACGTCTCGTCCTGTTACAGGCGCACTTGCGGGAGTGGTGATGAGTAATCAGACGGAATATCCAGAGGCAATTGATGTGGTGGGTTACAACTACACCGAGAAGCGCTATGATGAAGATCACCGTCTATATCCTAAACGCATCATCTACGGAAGTGAGACAGGTGTCGGTTACGACAGTTGGAAGGATGTGAGGGACAAGAAGCACATCTTCGGCCAGTTCATCTGGACTGGTACTGACTATCTTGGTGAGAGCGGTAGGTGGCCTTCACGAGGACTGAATACGGGACTTCTTGACTTCGGTAGTTTCAAGAAACCACGTGGATGGTTCCGTGCTTCACTTTGGAGTACCAAGCCTGTGACCTATATTGGTACATATCCTGCCCATAGTAGGGGTGCAAGGCGCAGAGGGGTGAACATCCCTGTTAGTACGGAGGCTCTTGATACGTGGAACTATGAACTGGGCGACAAAGTGAGAACTGTTTGCTACACGAACTCTCCTCAGGCACGCCTTCTCCTTAATGGTAAAGTGGTGGGCGAAATTAAGCCACGAGATGACAGTAACGGCGTTATTTACTGGGATATAGACTATGAACCAGGCACACTCATGTGTGAGGGACTGAGCAAGGATGGTAAGGTGGAAAGTACATATTCCATTGCCACAAGTGGCAGACCTTATCAGATTGTCGCCGAAGCCGACCGAGCAACCGTAGAGGGTAAGGGAAGCATCATCCATATCACTGTATAGGTGAAGGATGAGAACGGTATTCTCGTCCGTCTTGCAGACAACAATATCACCTGCAACGTCACAGGAGCAGGTCGTCTCCTCGGTATGGAAGGAAGCGACAATACGGATATGGGAAACTACCGTGACAACCGTCAGCGAGTACACAACGGTCAGCTCCTCACATACGTCAAGGCAACAGGTACTGGCGAAATAAAGGTACACTTCACAAGCCCTCTGCTAAAGGGAACGGAGGTAACCGTTAATGTTGAGAAATAATTGCGACCTGTACGGTTGTAGTTTTGCACAAAGGTGCATATTAAAAAAACAGTCAAGAAACAGAACAAAAACAAGAAAAAACATGTTTTTTTTGATTTTATTTGGTTTTTACCATGTTTTTTTAACTGGCCGCACTGCGGCAAA
>JAGCWG010000253.1 GCA_017961965.1 Bacteroidaceae bacterium
TAAGGCAATAAAGGCAACAGGCCAAAGAAGATTTGAAAACAGATTCAATCCATTATAAATCTTCATATTCGATGGGAGTTTTCTAAGCATAAGAAATGCCATAAGCCATACTAATAGATAATAGAATAAGATTATTATTTGCATCTTGGTATTTGTTTAGTTTTTCATTTGCCTCGTGCATTTAATGTTTATGCTTGCATTAAAAAAGTCAAGGAGCAAAGCAAAAAGCTTTCATGACAAAATTCAATAATCAAGAAAAAGTCGTTCGGAACATAATTGTCCGAACGACTCTATTTATCAATTATCAATTGTCAATTATCAATTAATATCCTATTCTGCGGAGAATTCCTTTATTCTCTGTTCTTCTGAAAGCTTACAGATAAGGAGTGTGTTGTCCTTCTCTGCCACAATGTAATCCTCGAGACCTTGGATGATTACACGGCGCTCCTCTGTTGTGTGAACAACACAGTTCTTTGACTCATAGAAACGGATGTCTTGTCCAATAGCATTATTGCCATTTGCATCCTTTTCAGCAATAGTATGAAGTGAGCCCCATGTACCCACATCACTCCAACCGAAGTCCGCAGGGAATACGAAAATTTCATCAGCCTTTTCCATTACGGCATAGTCAATGGAGATATTCTCACACTTAGGAAACTCTACATTGATTGTCTCCTGCTCCTTGTCTGTACCATACACAGGAAGCATATTCTCAAAGATGGCAGACAACTCTGGCTGATAAACGCGGAGAGCATTCACGATAGTATTGACACTCCATACGAAGATACCAGAGTTCCAGTAGAACTCTTTCCTCTTAACATACTCAGTGGCAGTTGCGATGTCAGGCTTCTCACGGAAAGAATCAACACGGTATATTTCTTTGTTTACGAGTGATGGGCTCTGAAGGTCTGCTTGTATATAGCCGTAACCTGTTTCAGGACGTGTTGGGTGCATACCAAGTGTCACGATGGCATCTGTCTCTGAAGAGAACTTGAGGGCAGAATTGATGACACGCTGAAACTCCACAACATCTGTAACGAGGTGGTCACTTGGCGTTATGACGAGATTAGCGTTAGGATTCTTTGCCATTATTCTCCAACTGACGTATGCAATGCAAGGAGCTGTGTTGCGACGACATGGTTCAAGAAGGATATTACCAACAGGAATCTCTGGCAACTGTGCCTTGACAAGGTCTGCATACTTCTCACTTGTCACCACCCACACATTGTCTGGCTCAACCACTCCCTTGAAACGGTCGAATGTCATTTGGAGGAATGTACGTCCAGTACCAAAAACATCGATAAACTGCTTTGGACACTCAGGTGTACTCATAGGCCAGAAACGGCTTCCTACACCGCCCGCCATAATAACGAGGTTATTATTTGCCTTACTCATAAACTAAATACTGCTTTTTACTTATTTGCATGCAAATATAATGACTTTTTTCATAAACTTGTTGCGGAGCTCCCACTTTTTTAGGCAAACGATATAAAGAAAGAGAACAAAAATAACTAATTTTGCATTATAATACTTAAGAAATGACAATCATAGCAGATAGCGGTTCCACAAAGACCGCATGGTACATACAAAATGGCGATTCATACAAGTACGTGAACACGCAAGGCATCAATCCTTTTCAGATGTCTGGCAAGAAGATTATGGACGTGCTATATGACGAATTAGTGCACGAGTTGCCAGACACCCACGATGTGAAGGAGGTGTTCTTTTATGGTGCTGGTTGCACACCAGAGAAATGTCCGACGGTACAGAGTGCCATCCGTAGTGTAATCCCAGAAGCAAAGATATTCGTAGGCAGCGACATGCTCGGTGCTGCACGTGCCTTATGTGGCAACAACAGCGGAATAGTTGCCATCCTTGGTACTGGCGCTAACTCATGCTACTACAACGGCAAGGAGATAACGATGAATGTTTCCCCTCTTGGCTTCATACTCGGTGACGAAGGTAGTGGAGCATACATAGGTAAACGTCTTGTGGGCGACTGTCTCAAGGGACAGTTAACAGACAAGGTGAAGAAGCTCTTTCTGAGTGAGACGCACGAGACAAGTGCCACTATTATACAAAAGGTGTATCGCGAACCTCTTCCTAACCGTTTCCTTGCAAGCCTCTCCCCTTTCTGCGCACGCCACAGGGAGGAGCAATGTATTCATGACCTCTTGATTGACTGTTTCCAACAGTTCTTCATTCGCAACATCTACGCCTATACCGATGTCAACCCATCTGAGCGAACCGTCAATTTCGTTGGAAGCATTGCCCATTTCTACAGGCAGGAACTTACCGAAGCTGCCAATGCTCTCGGTTATCAAATCGGGAAGGTAATCCGTACTCCTCTTGACGGACTGGTGGAACACCATACGAAATAATCAAGCCATATTTTATAAAAGCACAGGTTCATGCAATCAGTCGGTCACCGTTGGCTATCCAATGGACAGCAATCAGCCACCATACGACAACAAACATACAGTCATAACACAAAAGGTGTGTCATATGTCTTTACCGACTGATGACACACCTCTTTATCTATTACAAAAACCAATTATTTCTTTGTAAACTTCTTGACTGGTGCTTTCTTTGCTGGAGCTGCAGCCTTTGCTTCTGTATTCTTGGCTGGTTTCTTTGCAGTAGGCTTCTTTGCTGGTGCTTTCTCCTTTGCAGCACTTACACTCTTTGGCTTAGCCTCCTCAACAGGATTGTATTTGGCAAGAAGCTTCTGGAGACGTGCAATCTCCTTGTCCTTTGCAGCAATCTCGTCACCTTGGTTTTGGATAGTGGTAATGAGTGAGTTAATCTCCTCGTTCTCTGCTCCACCATAAAGATTGTTAACACGCGTTGTGAAGTCACCAAGTATGTTCATATAATTAGTGAACGCATCGTAAGGACCATCATAGATACCACGATTAAAGTTGCAATAGCCAGCCTTTGTACACATGAAGCGGAAGTTGTTGGACGCTTGGAGATAATCCCAATCCTGCTTGATGCGTCGGTCATTACATATCATTACTCGCTCAGAAACAGAGTACAACTTATTGAATGCTTCACGCTGGAGATGATTACCGAGCCAACATGATGTATCGCGTTCTTCGTCAACCCAAGATATGCTGTAAGGTACTTCGAGAGGACCTACGCCCTTCTCTGCACACAACTCAGATGGAGTGGCAAAGCCCACGCCACGTTCCTTGGCAAGTACTGGGAGAGCCTTAAAAAACTCAAGAATATTACTTGAGAGTGGCTGGAAGATGCCAAGTGCACTAAGTTCCATGAAAATATTAATGACATCCTCACCTTCTGGAAGTCCGGAGATCCAATCCATGTAGCGGTCTGCAAAGAGTGGGTACTCTGACCAACTGGAGTCGTTGAAACGAAGTGATATGTCGTCTGACAACTTATAGTCACGAAGCAGGAGCTTGAGGCGTGGGTCTGACGCACACTGATAGACAAAATGTGGTGACTTCCAACCGAGCACGTGCTTTGCGCCTTCAGTAAGCATTCCCTTGAAGCCCATCTCTGCCACGCGCTCACCTATCTCATCTGAATAGATAAGGGATGAGTTGCGGAACACCTTTGGTGTCTGACCAAACAATTCCTTAATCTTGTCACGCATTCTGAGCACCTCAGAGCGGAAACTCTTATCATTGTCAGCGGCAAGTGAGCCGAGGCCATGTGAGTATGGCTCGCAAAGGAACTCAACTTTACCAGTGGCGTTAAGTTCGTTGAGAAGGTCGATGACCTGTGGTGCATGAAACTCCAGCTGCTCAAGTCCTACTCCTGACAGAGAGAGAGCGACCTTGAAATTATCATTCTGCTTGGCCATCTCAATGAGAGTCTGGAGTGCAGGCACATAGCTGCGTTCAGCAATGTCATTTATTGAACGTTCGTTCTCGTAATCATCAAAGTAGTAATGGTCACGTCCTATATCGAAGAAGCGATAACGCTTAAGATGTATTATCTGGTGTATTTCAAAATACAGACAAATCTTTTTCATGATTATTTGTTTTTTAAGTTTGCAACTTGATGCCAATTTCTTTAATGTATAAATCCTCCGTTGTAGATACACTGGTCATACAACTTGCGGATTCTGTGACCAACCTTCTCCCATGTAATCTCGTTGACTTCCTTCAAGCCCTCTTCCTGAAGGTACCTGAACAGTCCGTCATTGGTACACAGCGAGTAAATGGCGTCTGCCATTGCATAGATGTCCCAGTAGTCAACCTTGATGACCTTGTCGAGTATCTCACCACATCCTGACTGCTTGGAGATGATACAAGGCGTTCCGCATTGCATTGCCTCAAGAGGTGCAATGCCGAAAGGCTCTGAGACAGAAGGCATGACAAACACATCAGAATCTTTGTAACATTCGTACACTTGTTTGCCTCGTTGGAAACCAGGGAAGTGGAAACGGTCCGCGATGCCCTTTGATGCTGCAAGGTCAACCATGGCCTCATACATGTCACCTGAACCAGCGAAGCAGAAGCGGACATTCTTGGTACGCTTGAGTACGAGGTCGGCAGCCTCAACGAAATACTCAGGTCCTTTCTGCATGGTAATACGACCGAGGAAAGTAACGACTTTTTCCTTGCCATGGTCCTTGCGAGGGATGTCAAGATACTCCTGTGGAAGTGGATACACCGCATTATGTATAGCGAAGCACTTGCGTGGATCCTGATGATATTCGTTGATTACGGTACGGCGTGTAAGCTCTGACACACACATGATGCAGTCGGCATGGTCCATACCGTTCTTCTCTATTGAATAGACCGTAGGATTGACCTTACCACGTGAACGGTCGAAGTCTGTTGCATGAACATGAATGCAAAGTGGCTTGCCACTCACCATCTTGGCATGTACACCAGCTGGGTATGTGAGCCAGTCGTGTGCATGGATGATGTCAAACTGCTCTGAACGTGCAAGCACGCCTGCTATGATTGAGAAATTGTTTATCTCTTCATGTAGGTTGCCAGGATAACCTCCTGCAAACTGGAGGCAACCGAGGTCGTCAACACCCATGTAATTGAAGTCTGCATAGATGTGGTCGCGGAAGCGATAATAGTCCTCGGCAGTATGTCCGATGATACGGTCCTTGATATTGTCGTACTGAACGTCGCGCCATGCTACTGGCACTTGACTCATATTGATAATCTTCAGGAACTTTTCCTCTTCTCCTGTAGGTCTTGGGAGGCAGAATGTAATCTCAGCATCAGGTTGTCCCTCTACCATTCCCTTGGTGATACCATAGGAAGCAACAGCGAGACCTCCGTAAATCTTAGGTGGAAACTCCCATCCAAACATTAATACTTTCATATATACACCTCCTTTAATAGTTATAGTACTTGGCAAGAACCTTGTTCACTCTTAGTACCGCAGCCACATTCATTGCGAACGATATTGCACCGCGTCCATGGAACGGAGGATTACCGTCGAAGAGTTCTGGGATCGAACCAATGCCATGATAGAACATTTCTTCCTCAAGACCTACGAACTGACGGTCAACCCATGAAAGTCCGCTGTGCTTATAGACCTTGAGGCACGTCTCAAGATAGAATCCTGAGAGCCATGGCCACACGGTGCCTTGATGATAGGCAGAGTCACGCTGCACCTGTCCCCCTTCGTATATTGGATTGTAACCACCAGACTTTGGAGAAAGTGAACGTATGCCCTTTGGCGTAAGCAACTCCTTGGTACAGATGTCAAAAATCTTCTTCCTCTCAGCCGTAGTCAACGGTGAGTACTCAAGCGATGAAGCGATAAGCATGTTAGGGCGTACACTCCATGAAATATATTCACCATCAATGTAGTCAAGCAGATAACCATGCTGGTTAAGGAATGTCTCCTTAAACGAACGACCTGTCTTTTCTGCAAGTTCTGAATAAGAGGAAGCTTCAGCAAAGCGTCCCTTCGAGTTGAGCATCTCAGCGTTGAACATGAGCGCGTTGTACCACAGAGCATTAAACTCTATAATATAGCCTGAGCGCGGTACTACGGGATTACCATTCACCTCTGAGTTCATCCATGTTATTGCATGCTCACGGCCATCGGCATAAAGTAAGCCGTTGTCGTGGAGTGAAAGCTCTGGGTGCTTGTCATCCTTGATGAAACCAACGATGAGGTTCACAAGCTCACCGTATTTCTTTGTTGCTTCCTCAAAAGACACAAGACGCGCATACTGCTGTATGCACCATGTTGCCCATAGAAGGATGTCCGGTTTATCAAACTCGTATATGTTCACGGATATAGGATTGCCGTTGATGAAGTCGCGAATTGCCTTCTCTGCAGTCTTCATTGCCTTCTCATAGTAGTCCACTTCATCAACTGCAAGAGTAAGACCAGGGAGTGATACGAACATGTCACGTGCACGACACTTGAACCAAGGATATCCTGCAATGATGTATGTCTCACCGTCCTTTTCGTAGTGGAACTGGTGAGCGGCAGAAGTGAGACAAGTGTGGAAATCCTTGCGTGGAACGTGTACGTCATACTCATGATTAAATATTTTCAGAAGTTCCTTTGGCTTGAGTTCACTCACGCCTGCAGCAAAGACAACACTCTCGCCCTTCTTGATTTCAAACTCAAAGTAGCCAGGAACATAGAGGTCCTCTGCATATTCATAGCCGAGTTCCTGCTCCTTGTAGTATTCAATGCCATGATACCAGTTTGGCTCAAAGACATAATCCGTCTTTTTGTTCAACTGCATAAACAACTCTGGATAACCAGAATACATTCTTGTCTTGATACCGCAGTCTATCTCTTGATAGTCACGACTTGCAGTCGAGTTCTCATGCGTACATTCCTTCACGCTACGGAAAGCGAGAAACGGACGCAGACGGAGTGTTGTCACAGAGTGTGCATCGAGAAGTGTATAACGAATGAGAATTCTGTTTTCTTTATGTTGGAAAACTCTCTCCTTCTTAAGAATGACACCGCCTACACGGTAGATTGTTGTTGGAAGTCTGTCCCAAGTCCATTCACGTATGTATTTATGCCCATTTGGACTGTACACATCACCTGAATATTTGTGTAAGCCCAGATTAAACTGTGCCCCGTGCTGGATAACCGTCTCGTCAAGTGAAGATAATAATACATGGTTATCATCATCAATCTCTGGCACAGGCACAACCAACAAACCGTGATATTTACGCGTATTGCAGTCAACAACGGTTGAGCATGAATACGCACCAGACTTATTTGTACGGAGAATCTCCTTAGGAAGAGACTCCTGAAGGTTCACCATCTGGTTTTTATCAAATCGTAAATAACTCATAGTTGTATTTTAAGGTATTATTTATTCAGTCTAAGAGGTTAACAGATGAGTTTTCAACCCCGTTTTAACCCCATAAGAAACTTGAATGTTGTTACCGTAGATTTATTTTGATACTTCGTCATTTATTTTCGTTTTCAAAATTAGAGATTATTTTTAACTCAACCAACCAAACAAGCGTTTTTTTTCAAAAAAAAGCAATGAAACGGTGATGCTTCGCCAAAAATATGTTATAAAACATCATTTTTGGCTTTTTCCTTTGCTCATATCCAAAGTAAAACGTACCTTTGCCAAACAATAACCAATGAAAAAATAGATAATGATGAAGAAAGATTCGCAAAATACAAATGAAATACTCGAAGAACTCAGCGACTTCGTTTGTCTTCTGACAAACGAGCAGGTAGAGGAATTAAAATCGAATCTTTCCGTTCAGAAATATAAGAAAAACGAGAACATCTACAAGGAGGGCGACGTGCCACAGATGATGTTCTGCCTCCTTAACGGAAAAGTTAAGGTATATAAGGATGGTGTGGGCGGTAGAACCCAGATAATCCAAGCCATCAAGTCCAACGATTTATTTGGCTATAGGGCTTATTTCGCCAACCAGAACTATATCACAGCCGCTGCTGCTTTTGAGAACTCAAGCATTGCCACAATACCTATGTCCTTGGTGGAAAAATGGGCAAAGACCAACATTCGTCTCTCCAATTTCTTCATGAAGACTTTGGCTTCAGAACTGGGCAACGCACAGGAGCATATCGTCAATCTCACTCAAAAGCACATACGTGGACGACTTGCCGAGGCGATTCTGTTCCTGAAGGATAACTTCGGCGTTGAGGAGGACGGAATGACCCTATCCATCAATATGTCAAGAGAGGATATCGCAAACCTCTCAAACATGACCACATCCAATGCCATCCGCACGCTTTCTGCCTTTGCTACAGAGGAAATCATCAAGCTTGAGGGCAGACGCATTGTCATCTGCGATGCCGAGAAGCTGAAGCGTATCAGCAAGATTGGATGATAAAGTCAATTTCTTCCTGTAGCACCGTTGCCTGCAATGGTGCAAGATTCTTTCCTACAAGTACTTTACTGTCAAGGCTTACCAAAGCCCTGCCTATTGAGTTTATCTTTATCGTCTTGCAACGATAAGGATGCACATTCTTGTAATTCAGGAAACGTCCCTTACCGAGAAGCCAGAATCCCTCGAACACCTGCCACCAACTTGGACGAGTGATGACAGAAACGTCGAGTGTTCCGTTGTAAGGTACGGCATTAGGAGTCTGGCCATAGCCGAGGCAGTTGCCGATACATACGGACATATACTCACCATGTAGTTTCTCTGTCTCTATCTGCATATCCATCCTGTACAATTTACGCTCAAAGATGTTACGAATGAACACTGGAATGAACGAAAGACGGCGCGAACCGATAAGTCGGAGGGCATCATTTGATGTCTTCACGAGTCGTGCACCAAGACCGATATTGATGCAGTTGACGAAATAGCGACGCTGTGGAATGGAGTCATCCTCATAGCGGCACACACCAACGTCAATGCTACGTGTCACACGCTTGATGATGTTATCCACACATTGCTTATAGTTATCCATTTCAATACCCCAGAAGCGTGCAAAGTCATTGGCACTTCCATTAGGGATGACGCCAAAGGCAAAGCCCCTGACAAGCGTGTCCTTGTTACGCATTATGGCATTCACGGCATCATTAACCGAACGGTCACCACCTACGATCACGATGGTACGGTAACCGTTTTGGCAGAACATAGCCGTGAGACGCTCCACGGAATCCTCATCCTCCGACTGGATGAAATCGTAGAGCACACCTTTAAGCTCCATATACTTACGTATCAGAAGCCAACGTTTATGTGATTTATATGAACCAGAATGGGAATACACGACTCCCCACCTTCTTTCGTCTGTCATTACTTATATTTTTATGTCTCGAATTTTCCGCTTACGCTTCACTTCGATGAAGTTAAAGGAAGCTTGACTGCTAATGAACTTTATAGAAACGAAAAAAAATAAAAGAAAATTTGTTTTCATTTTGCAATTTCATGCGCCACAAGCGCCAATTGGGGGAAAAAAAAGAAAACAATATATTCTCTGAGTTCTCTGTGCACTCTGTGTTTAAGATAAAAATAATTTTCTTTAATTTTCTAAATTTTCGTTCTTCCTTAACTCCACAAAAGTTAACTTCCTTATTTTAATTATGAATCGTGAATTACGAATTATGAATTCTTCCACATCTCTTTCACCGTCTCGATTCTCTCGTCAACAGGGATGTCACAACTGAGCCAGTGGATATTGACGCCACGGCGTTCCATGCCGCGGAACCATGTCATCTGTCGCTTTGCAAACTGGTGGATGGCTATCTTAAGTTGTGAAACCATTTCGTCATACGACAACTGTCCGATGACGTACATGGTTACGAATTTATATTCCAACCCATAGTAAATAAGGTCGTCCGGCGACACGCCACTGTCGATGATGCGACGTATCTCATCCACCATGCCCTCCTCAAGACGCGAGCGCAAACGCTTGCTTATCTTCTCTCGGCGAAGTTCACGATTGATGTCAAGACCTATCACGAGACTGTCAATCTCTGGGAACTCACGATTATCAAGAGGCGTATGTTGATAATAGTCCTCAATCTCTATGGCACGTATGGCTCGTTGCGCAGAATCCACATCCGTGGTATTATGCAACTGCTTGTAGCCTCGCAGGATCTCCGTCAGTTCCTCCAGCGTCTTACCCGCCAGTCGCTCACGCAGCTCTGGGTTCTGTGGCACAGGGCTGAGCCTATAGCCACGTATCACGCTTTCGAGATAGAGACCCGTTCCACCGCACATGATTGGCGTTGCACCACGCGCAACGATGTCGTTGTACGCATTGAGGAAGTCATGTTGAAACTCATACACATTATACTTCTCCCCAGCATCGGCAATGTCTATGAGGTGGTACGGAATCTGTTTGCCGTTGACGATATAGTCGGCAAGGTCCTTGCCCGTACCTATATCCATGCCACGATACACCTGTCGGCTGTCGGCACTCAGAATCTCACCGTCAAGGTCATACGCAAGTCGTGTGGCAAACGCTGTTTTGCCACAAGCAGTAGGGCCGAGTATGGTAAGAAGAGAAGACATTGGTTTTGAGTTTTTGAGTTTGTAAGTTCTTAAGTTTGTAAGTTTTTGAGTTCTTGAGTTTTTTAGTTATCGCTGAGATGAGTTTTTGAGTTTTAAGCTTTTAAGTTATCGCGAATGTGAGAGCGAACAGAGTAAATTATATTTTTCACTTTTCACTCTTCACTTTTCACTCTTCCCCTCCCCGGATGGCATGTTAATTACTTTCCTACGGTCAGTGAGACCGCTTCGCTAAGTTGTTAATTGGCATCCGGATGGCCGCCCCCTTTGGGGGTCGGGGTGCCTTATATTGAAAGCTCGTCCAATACACGTATAAGTCCCTTGTTGAGAGCCTTGTCTGAACGAATGGCATCGTTGAAAGGAACATACACCACTTCGTCGTTACGGATACCCACCATCACGTTACGCTGACCGTCAAGGATGGCGTCGATGGCAGCCGAGCCAAGACGAGAAGCAAGGATACGGTCACGAGCCGAAGGAGAGCCACCACGCTGAAGGTGTCCAAGGATACTCACACGCACATCATACTGTGGGTATTCCTTCTTTACCCTGTCTGCATAGAACATGGCACCACATTTCGGACTTTCACTCACAATGACGATACTTGAGTTCTTGCTCTTACGAATACCACGACCGATGAAGTGCTCCAACTGGTCAGCGTCCGTACTGTCCTCAGGAATGATGGCAGCCTCAGCACCACTGGCAATGGCACTGTTCTGTGCAAGGAAGCCAGCATCACGTCCCATCACCTCCACGAAGAATATTCGTTCGTGAGAGTTGGCTGTGTCACGTATCTTATCCACACAATCCACGATAGTGTTGAGTGTGGTGTCATAACCAATTGTTAGGTCTGTACCATAAAGGTCATTATCTATTGTTCCTGGCAAACCGATACAAGGCACGTCAAACTCCTGTGCAAAGATACGTGCACCTGTGAGCGAACCGTTACCGCCAATGACTACCAAGGCATCAATACCCTCAGCCTTCATTGTCTCATAAGCCTTCTTACGACCCTCTGGAGTAGTGAAAGCCTTTGAACGTGCACTCTTCAGAATAGTACCTCCACGAGCAATGATGTTGCTCACACTCTCTGTTGTGAATGTCTCTATCTCACCATTCATCAATCCCTCGTAACCACGATAGATTCCCTTTACGGTGAATCCCTTAGAAAGTGCTGTACGTGTTACGGCACGAATAGCCGCATTCATACCTGGAGAGTCGCCTCCTGAAGTCAAAATCCCGATGCAATTAATCTTTGCCATAGAAAAAAATCCTTTTTAAGTTATTATCCTGTGTGCAAACCTGTATAAAAAACAGGAATTAAAAATTAAAAGTTAACAGTTAAAAGTTGAGTTAAGAAGTTGGAAGTTATTGCTTGCGATATGGAACACAAGTAATCTCCAACTTATAACTTTTAATTTTTAACTTTTAACTCTTGCATTCTGAAAAATGAAGAATGCAAGTTAGTGTGTCATCCAGAATGCCAGAAGTCCCACGCACCAAGTGACGATAACACGCCATGCATAGTGCCTGATGTACCAGCGGAACTGAATGTTCTCCACCTGAAGCACAGCCTGACCAGCAAGCGTACCCACAAAGAAGAGACTACCACCCATGGCGCAGCAGTATGAGAGCATCTGCCAATATACACCGTTCTGGGCGAATGCCGATGTCGCGTCTGCAGTCTCCATTGCAAAAGTGTTCATACCCATGAGGACTACAGGTATATTATCGCATACAGATGACAACACGCTCAATATCGCACCATAGATATACACGTTGCCCACATTCGCCTCAAGCCATGTGGCACAGTAGCCAAGAGCACCGCACTCCTTCAGGACACCCGCACCCAACGAAGCACCGATGAAATAGAGGATGATACGCATACCCACGAACTCCGTGTTCGTAAGATAGTTCCTCTGAACGAATATCATGATACCGTTGCGCTTGAAATTGAAGATACCCTCTATCACCCATAGGAGGGAGAGCACGCACAGCGCACCGAGGAACGGAGGCAACTTAG
Source organism: Bacteroidaceae bacterium (assembly GCA_017961965.1). The sequence continues at coordinate 12,451 of JAGCWG010000253.1, forward strand.
TGAGCGTGTGGAAGCTTGGGATGAACCACAAGCCGCCAATACCAATGATGAGGAACACAATCTTCTTCCACGAAGAGAAGTAAGAATCATCCATGTCATAGCTTGTGATGATGGATGTTACCTCCACACCACCCTTCAGGGTAGATGAAAGAAGGATATTGAATGTTACCAAACTTGCTATACAAGGCAGGAACATACCCGACGTGAACACCGTAGGCGTTATCACGCCGCGCGTCCAAAGCATTACCGAAGTCATGTCGCCAATCACCGTGAAGCAACCGCCAAGGAGCGCCGACACGAGGATGGAACAAGCATATATTGTTCGTTGATATTCTGATTTCACAATCTTACCCATGAGCCCCATCATGAGAACCACGGTCGTGAGGTTATCCACATTTGCAGATATAAGGAATGTGAGGGTTGACAGAATCCAAAGGAAGTAACGGGAGTTCCTCATGCGCAGCCATCGTGTGAGCGAGTCGAACACACCGTTATTGTTCATCATCTCAAGAATGGTGTTCGTAGAGATGAGGAACAGGATGACGGAGCAAGCCTCCGTGATATACTGCTCAAGGATATTGTGTGCCACAAACTCCTTCACGCTCGCTGTCGTAGAGGCAGCACCGTCAAGGAACAGCTTGTATTCGTCAGGATGGACGAGACGAATGAAATCACCTGCTCTAAGCATATACAGCACCCATACTATCACGCCACTGAACATGGCGATGGCAACACGGTTGATACGGTTCACGTGCTCTGTCTCCATAAGCACGTATGCCAGAAAGAGTACGGTCACTATTACGATTGTAACGAACAACATATAATTATTAAGTTATTTTTACTCCTAATTTCGGACAAAATTACTAATTATTTACGAGGTGCAACAATATTTCGGCAAAAAATATCAACGCGTGCGGATTTTTTATCCTCATCCATTTCCACACGTTATTTTTTCTTCACACAACAAGGCAAAGAAAGCACCCATATCTCCAGAGCGAGAGATATGGGTGTAAATATGCGATTTTGAGGAAAACTATTTTACTAAGACTTTTCTGCCATTATGAATATATATTCCCTTTTCTGTTGGCTTATCCGTAAGGCGGACACCATTAAGAGTGAACCATCCTTCACATTGTTTGAACGTAGGTGATTCTCTTTCTAAGCAATCAACAGATACAGTTTCACTCGTAACATCATCAACCTTAACGTCCGTTGCTTGACTTATAACATACACAGGTACTTCACCTGTATATACTTCGCCATCAACCACAATAGCCACACCTTCCGGTAGTACCACACTTTGACTGCCAGAGTATGATATACTTGGTATATTCCATTTTACCACAGTTTTTGAGCTCATGAGTTCTAACTTTTCCTTAACGACAACACCATACCTTCTTGCCGTAATAGACAGGTCAGCCCCATCGCACAAAATGTTATCACAATAAATTCCTTTACAAGA
>JAGCWG010000254.1 GCA_017961965.1 Bacteroidaceae bacterium
CAAAAGGAACGTATAAACATGTTTATAAAGGGACTTAAAAAAACAAAATCACAGTGGGCAAAAAAAACAAAACAAAAATGGTATGTTTATTGTTTTAGTTTTGTTACAGATTAATAGTCGAAAGACTAATCCCAAACGTAAGGGTCTTAGGATATTACGTGAATAAAAATACTAACACTAACTATATGATAAAAAGATTATTTATTATTGCTTCTGTAATCTTAACAATGGGGCTCACACTTTCGTCGTGTTGTTCACGAGAAGAGAGGGTGATAAATCGTCTTGAATCACTCTGTGAGGAGATAGAAGAGATCGATATGTTTGACGAAGAAGCATACGAAAAGTACAAGGAAGAATTAAAGGACATTCAGAAAGACGCAGAGGACTGCAAGTTCTCTCAAGAACAACAAGCAAAACTTATACGTCTCAGCGGACGTTTCGTATCAAGCATAGCAACCAAGTTACCAATGGCATTGATGAACAACCTCGGTAATGGTTCATCAGTCATCAAAGATGTTGTAGGCGTAATTGACAGTATGATTGGCACATTCAGTTCCACTCCTAACACACAGGCTACGAAAGAACGCACCATAACTCCAAAAGAAATGGAAGAATCACTCGACGAGTTAAACGATGCACTCCGTAACTCAACAAGATAAAAGATGATAAAACGGCGTTTGAAATATGTTCAGACGTCGTTTTCTTCTTATTCTATCACAAACGTGGTGTGATAACCACTTACTGGTGTATCCGCAAGGCGTAGGTTCATGCCTTGACGCATGATAATCTGTCGTGAGAGAGCAAGACCGATGCCTGAACCGTTACTCTTGGTAGTGAAGAACGGGATGAAAATCTCACGTCGTGCTCCTGCTGGTATTGGAACGCCATTATTACTTATGTATAGTGCGTTGTTCCAACGTATGTCCATCTTCTTTGCTCCTGCCTCTATAGCATTCTTGGTTATGTTGATGAGGACCTGACGGATGAGGTTCTCGTCTGCATGTATCGTTGTTTCGGAAGGAATACTGACATTCCATTCTATGTCCTTATATAACAGTTTCAGACTGTTGATTAAATCGACAAGGATAATGTCCGTAGGAACTGGTTCCTGCAACTGTGTGAACTTGCGATAGCTGTCAACAAAGGTTGACAATCCCCTTGTGGTGTCGTATATTGTGCGTATGCCTTCTTCGTATGGTGTACCCTTGATTTGCGGATTATTAAGATAGGCCTGACTGATGCTGCATATTGGTGTTGTAGCATTCATTATCTCGTGTGTGAGTACCCGTGTCAGTTTCTGCCATGACTCCACCTCGTTTTGTGCCACCAGACTACTTATGTCCTTGCCGAGGTCGTTGAGAGCTTCTTGTAGGGCACGTTCACCGAAGCAGAGTCCCTTGACTGGGAGATGGAATGTTAAGTCATGATTACGTATAGCCTCACGCATCAGATATGCCCTGTCTCTCAGAGTGGTCTGATGATGATAGAAGCAAATGGCAAGAATAACTATGACTATGGAGATAATGATGTATAGCATGTGAGCGTGAGCTTGTGTGGATGTATAATGTAATGTATTTTCCTTGGTTATTTCTTTATTTTGGCATACAACGTCTGCCTTGTTATGCCAAGTAGTTCGGCAGCTTTGCTGACATTTCCGTGGCATTTATCAACAACCTTGCGTATATGCTCTGACTCCATCTGGTTTAGAGGTACAACCTTATGGTTTTTATCCACAGCGTCCCTGAGCACTCTGATGAGTTCATCATTGTCCCAAGGCTTGGCAATAAAATCCATTGCACCTATCTTCATGCCCTTGACTGCAAGTTTTACATCTGCGTATGCTGTTACAAGTACCACAGGAATGTTGGGATGATGATGCACGATAGTCTGTAGCCAGAACAAACCGTCCTGACCTGTATTGACTCCAAGTGAGAAGTTCATGTCGAGTAGTACCACATCTACTTTCTCCTGTTGTAGAGTGGATATGATATTGTCAGGTGTTGAGAGTGTAATTATACGCTCAAACACATCTGCAAGACAAATCTTGACTGCGGTAAGGATGCCTGGGTTATCATCTACCACGAGTATTGTTCCGTAATTATTCATGATGCAAAGTTAGTCATTGTTTGCTGATAAACGATGATAAAATGTGTATAATCATGCTGTGGCAGTAGTATAGTGTATGATTTTCATACAATATGCTGTATGATATTCATACAAACGACTTTTCAGATACATAAAAGTGATGCATGACTCAGGATAATGGACTACATTTGCATTGTCAAAAATAAAACAAGACAATAGATGATACGTAAGTTAACAATCATAATGACATTCACGCTGCTTTGTGGCAAAGCCTCAAGTCAGGACAAGTGGACGGTGGAACAATGTATGCGGTATGCCGTCACGCATAACCATGATGTGCGTAACTCATCCATATTACTTGACGACTACCGCAACGACCGTACCGCAGCCATTGGAGCACTTCTTCCATCGGTGGAAGGTAGCATAGGAGCACGTTTCAATTATGGTCGTTCTACTGACCCTGAGACCAACATAACAACGGACATCAATACCTTTAATAACAGTTATGAACTATATGCTTCGCTTCCTCTGTTTGATGGCCTTAAACGTTACAACGATTTGCGAGCGGCACGTGCCAGCGTACTCATGGGACGTTATGGATTGCAGGCACAACGTGATGCTGTTGCACAGAGAGTATTCAAGGCTTTCGTTGATGTACTTTACTACCGTGGTACTCTTGCATACGCCAAGGAAAAACGTGAAGAGAGCCGAATGTTGCTCAACCGCACCAAGGTGATGACGGAGATTGGTACAAAAGGCGATGCCGATGTGGCACAGATGGATGCTGTATATGCCTCTGATGACTATGAGGTGGTACGCCAACAAGGACTTCTCACTACAGCATTCAACCAGTTGAAACAACAGATGAATTATCCTGCGGGTGATGTTCTTGATATTGATACAGTCATAACGGATGATACGAAACCTTTGCTTGACGAAGCAGACAATATATATAGTATAGCGAAGGATGTCAATCCAGAAATAAAGATTTTGGAACTATCGTTGAAAGCATCTAAGTTTCAGTATCGTTCAAGTATAGGCGCACTCGTTCCTTCCATAAACATAGGAGCAGGAATATATACAAACTATTCAAGTCAGTTGGGCAGTAAGGCTGAAACATTCGGTACTCAGTTTCGCAATCATGTCGGTAAGTACATCTATGCCTCGCTGTATGTCCCGATATTTGACGGTATGGGCAATATAACACGTATGCGTCGCAGTCGAAACAATCTTCGCAAGGCACGTGAGAATCTTGATTACCAGAGTTCAGAACTCAGACGAATGATAGAAGAAGCACTCGTTGATTGTAACAACAGTTATATGGAAGTACAGAAGATGCAGCGAAAGGTGTCGGCAGACAGTCTTGCGGCTCATCTTACTGTCAGGAAATATGAGGAAGGACTTGCAAGTCCTATTGATGTACAGACGGCAC
>JAGCWG010000255.1 GCA_017961965.1 Bacteroidaceae bacterium
AGAAAAACTATTCAGCGTGATATTGCGTGTTTACAGGAGAGGAAACTCATACAATGGGTTGGAGCTGACAAGACTGGTCATTGGGAAATTGTCGTGAAGTCTTTTGGTGATGTGTAGTCTTTGTGTTTTTATCATTGTGATTCACTGACGAGCCACTGGACCAGTCTGTTGAACTCGTCAATTGTGGATATTGTAACATTCATGCTTCTTTCATTTCAAATTCTTCTATCAAGTCGTCCAATGATTGTAACTTGCGTCCTTCTCTCTTTGCACGTTTCACCTCGTCAAGAGCACGTGTGAGTGTTTCCTTGACGTATGCTTTCTGTTGTGCTGTCTTGGTATCTTCTGCTGTTGGCTCGAGGAGTTTGCCAGCAAGCCACTCACGGTCTTTCCTCTTGAGCGAGAGACTTTCGATGTATGTCCACAGATTGTTTAATGCTAATGCAGTCATAGTCTTAACATTTTATTTCTTTCTCGTTGCAAAGATATGCTTTTTTTCCCGCACATGGCATATTTATGAATAAAAAAAGATTAACATCTCCATAATCATAATGGGGCTCGTCCATGTTTTTGTGCTCTTTGTGCCCTCCGTGTTTCATGTTTGAGAGTTGTTGTTACCTTTTTGTGTGAATAATTTTTTGCTTTGTTTTTCTTATCCAGAATAAATGCCTATATTTGTGGCGAAATCAAGAACAAAAACAAAGAATAAGACTATGACAGACTTTAAGACACTCGTACAGACACGCCGAAGCGTGCGCAAATATACAGACCAGCCTATTGATGCTGACGATTTGAATACTATTCTTCGTGCTGCTCTCATGTCGCCTACGGGCAAGAGCGTGAGAGGATGGCATTTTATCGTGGTGGATGACAAGAACGTGCTCGAGAAAATGTCGCTCTGTCGCCCTATGGGCAGCCAGTTCCTTGCAGAGGCGAAGGTTGCCATCGTCGTATTGGGTGACCACGAGTTGACAGACGTATGGACAGAGGATGCTTCGATTGCAGCCGTCACTATGCAGTATCAGGCTGCTGACCTTGGCATCGGCTCATGTTGGTGTCAGATTCGCAATCGTTACATGAACGATAGCGAGAGTGCAGACAACGTACTCCGTTTCCTTCTTCATTATCCTCAGAACCTTATTGCTGAGTGCGTCATCGGTCTTGGCTATCCTGCTCAGGAGCGCAAGCCCCAGAATGAGGATAGCCTCAAGTGGGAGAACGTACATGTAGGAGAGTATTAGCCCCCCGTCCCCCAAAGGGGGCGGCCTCCGGATTTGCTTCTCCTTTAACAGGTTTTGCAAGAATTAGTTTGGACGATGTTTTTCCTAACCACGAATTACACGAATGAACACGAACTTTCAATTCCTATAGGTAAGCTCTATTACACTAAGACAACACGTGTTGTCTGCGAATGGCACGAATGCCGTTCGGAGAATTGACGGTTAAATGAATTCGTGAAATTGGCTGCGCCGAGCTAAAGGTTCGTAATTGTACGAGCAATTCTTCGTGAAATACACATGGATGGTCAATGTATAGGAGAAAAGTTAGTGAAAATTCGTGTAATTCGTGTTTGAAGAAGATCCACCATGAATATGAAGGATTCTAAAGTCTCTCAACGATAAACTCTCAACGTTATGAAGATAGTATTTATTGGCGCAGGCAATCTCGCCACTAATTTGTCGAAGGCATTGTATCGTGCAGGGCATGAGATATTGCAGGTGTATTCGCGTACGGCCGAGTCGGCACAGATGATGGCAGACCTCTTTGAATGTTCGGCCACCGTCTCGCTTGATGACGTAAGGACGGATGCGGATATGTATATATTCTCCGTGAAGGATAGTGTGCTTGAACAGTTGGCAAGGACGCTTGCTGCAAGGATAAAGGACAGACTATTTGTCCATACTGCAGGAAGTATGCAGATGGATGTTCTGCCAGTGGAGCGTAGGGGAGTGCTTTATCCTATGCAGTCATTCAGTAAGACAAAGGAGGTGAACTTTCGTGAGATACCTGTCTTCATCGAGGCTAACAAGAATGATGACCTTGCTGTACTCAGGCAGTTGTCGGAGAGCATATCAGACAGGGTGTATGAAATGAGTTCAGATGACCGTAAGTATCTGCATCTCTCTGCTGTGTTCTGCTGCAACTTTGCCAACCATTGCTATGATCTTGGAGCAAGGGTATTGGAGTCGCATGGCATACCTTTTGATGTCATGCTTCCACTCATAGATGAGACAGCAAGTAAGGTTCATACCCTTCATCCGCATGATGCACAGACTGGTCCTGCCGTACGTTGGGACGAGAATGTGATGACAAAGCAGCTTGAACTGCTTGAGGATGAAAGGATGAAACAGATATACAGGATGATGAGTGAAGGAATTCATGGAATGAGGAATTAGGAGTGAGGAATTAGAAATTACATGTCCGTTGATGGAAGTGAAAAGTGAAGAGTGAAAAGTGAAAAATATATTTTACTATGTTCGCTGATAAACTCTCCACCGCGAGAACTAAAAAACTTAAAAACTCACAAACTCGAAAACTCGAAAACTCATTCTCCGCGAGAACTAAAAAACTCACAAACCTACAAACTCAAAAACTTAATAATGATAAACTACGATTTGACTAAGATACGGGCACTCTTCTTTGATGTGGATGGAGTGCTGTCGTGCGAGACGATACCGATGCATCCTAACGGTGACCCTATGAGGACGGTCAACATCAAGGATGGCTATGCCATGCAGCATGCTGTGAAGTGTGGTCTTATTCTTGCCATCATCACGGGTGGAAGGACTGAGAGTGTGCGCAAGCGTTATGAGGGACTTGGTCTCAAGGATGTTATTCTCGGTGCTGCCGTGAAGATAAAGACGTATGAGGAATTGAAACAGAAGTATGGTCTCAAGGATGAGGAGATACTCTATATGGGTGATGATATACCTGACTATGAGGTCATGCAGCATTGTGGTCTTCCTTGTTGTCCTGCTGATGCTGCGCCAGAGATAAAGGAGATTAGCAAGTACATATCCCATAAGAATGGTGGTATGGGTTGTGGCCGTGATGTCGTAGAGCAGGTTCTCAAGGCGCAAGGGCTATGGATGCACAACAGTAATGCATTTGGATGGTAAAAATGAGGCCCCACCCCGGCCCTCCCGTGTGGAGGGGGAAGGAACACCGAAGGGGCCGTTTTTCTTGAATGATGAATTAGGAACTAAGCGAAGCGGTCTCACTGACCGTAGGGAAGGAATGTGGAATGAGGAATTAGGAATGGGTAGTTCCGCATGGCAATTTTGAATTATGAATTATGCATTATGAATTTCGAAAGGGTTATGAATTTATCTAAGTATCGCATTATACTTGCAAGTAATTCTCCTCGCAGAAAGGAGTTGCTTGGTGGATTGGGACTCAAGTTTGAGGTACGTACCATTCCTGGAATAGATGAAAGTTATCCGTCTGACCTGAAAGGGGAGGATATCCCTAAGTATATCTCTGGTCAGAAGGCAAAGGCATACAGGGACAGCATGGCAGATGATGAACTGATTATCACAGCAGACACTATCGTGTATGTCGATGGTGAGGTGCTTGGCAAGCCTAAGGATGCTGATGATGCCCGCAGGATGTTCCATCTGATGCGTGGCAGGACTCATGAGGTCATTACAGGTGTCAGTATTGTAACAAAGGAGAAGACCATTCAGTTTGCAACAACCACAAAGGTTACATTTACCGACCTGACGGATGAGGAGATTGACTACTACATCAATAACTACAAGCCATTCGACAAGGCTGGTGCTTACGGCATACAGGAATGGATTGGTTATGTCGGTATCACGGGTATTGAGGGGTCTTACTATAATGTGGTAGGATTGCCTGTTCAGAGACTATATACAGAGTTGAAAAAGCTTTGATTCTAAAAAAAGCTAAGGTTGAATAAACGATAGTGAATTATGACTACACACGAGCTTGATGAAATTGATATCAATATCTTGCGACTGTTGCAGGATAATAGTAGGCTGACGACAAAGGAATTGGCGCAGAAGATACATCTATCTACAACGCCTACATTTGAACGCCAACGCCGACTGGAACGTATGGGTTATATCAAGAAGTATGTCGCCATCCTTGATGCCGAACGTCTGGAGCGCGGCTTCGTCGTGTTCTGTTCTGTAAGTATGAAACAGATAAACCATTCCATTGCACAGACATTTACAGAGAAGGTGGAAGCATGGAATGAGGTGACTGAGTGTTACAACACGAGTGGTGACGGTGATTATATGCTCAAGGTATGTGTCAGCAGTATGCAGCAATACCAGAAGTTCGTCCTTGAGAAACTTGGACAGTTTGAGTATGTGGCTCATGTTCGTAGCATCTTCGTTATGGATACTTTAAAATTGAGTTATGGATTACCACTTTAATACTCTTATCATCGGAGGAGGCCCTTCGGGTAGCAGTTGCGGTATATCGCTGCTGAATGGTGGTGCAAGCTGTTGTATTGTGGACCGTTATTCGTTCCCAAGGGTCAAGCTATGTGCTGGTTTGTTCACAGGTAAGTCGCAGGAATGCCTCAAGTCTGTACTCGGACAGGATGTATATGACGATGTCATGCGTAAGGTGCTGATGGCAAAGGAAGACACATTCTCATTGTACAAGGGAATGACATCGCTTGTGTCATGTAACCTTCAGAAAGAAGAGAACCAGCCTTTGTCACTTCGTCATACGGATTGCCGTATAAGGCTGGTGAATCGTCCTTTGCTTGACGAACAACTTATCAAGCATTATGTGTCGTTGGGTGGCATGCTCGTAGAGAATGATGCCGTCAAGGATATTGACTTTGAGGCAAAGGTGGCAACCTTGACTTCGGGCAGAACCATAAGGTATGAACATCTTGTTGCTGCTGATGGTGCAAATAGTACGACAGAGCATCTTCTTGCCAAACATGATGAGGGTTTTGTCAAGAAGGACAAGAGTGCCATGTGTATAGAGATAAATGTTGACAGGAGTGACTTGGATATCGGTGGAGTCAATATATATTTTGATATTGTCAAGGGCAGTTATGCGTGGGTGTTCTCCAAGGGTGAGAAGGTTTGTATAGGACTTGTTAAGCTTCCTTGGCAGAATGATGTTGATGTGAACAGGACTATGCTTTCGTTCTGCGATATGCTGGGCGTTAAGAACATGGACAAGTATCCGCTCAGGGGAGCTATGTTGCCTTTCGGTAATATATTGCCAAAGCCAGTATGGAAGGATTCTGTGTTCTTCGTGGGTGATGCGGCTGGACTTGTTGAACCTCTGACGGGTGAAGGCATCTATTATGCCTTGCAGAGTGGACAATATGCAGCAGAGAGTATAATTGCAGATTCAATGGAGATGTACATGGAAAAGGTGGCTTACCTTCATGCTCTTATAAACAAGGGACGTTATTACCAGTCGTTACTTGAAAAGAAGTTCACATCTAAGTTGTTCTTCCGTCATGCGCATCGTCATCCACACTTTATCTCTCATTTCTATCTTAGTCAGATAGAGCATGCATCTCTTGATTCGTTCCTTAAGATTGTGTGGAAATATAAATGTAAGAAACTGTAGAAGTAAAATGGAGTAAAAAGACGATAGTCTGTCCGTTGATTTGTTCAGACATGGTAACGTCTCTTTACTCCATTTTTTATCTATTTATTCCTCTTTACTACAAGAAAAATAAAAATCTTAATTACTTCCCTGCGGTCAGTGAGACCGCTTCGCTTAGTTCTTAACTCTTAATTTTCAGAGTTCGGGGAACAGTCCGAACAGGCGTGCGTCAATCTGGTCTGTTATGGACTTGAAGTCTTCTGGATTCTGCTCAAACTTGCACTTGTCACCTTCGATGATTATGAGCTTGCCCTTGTAGTCCTTAATCCATGCCTCATACTTATTGTTGAGCCCCTGAAGGAAGTCCATACGCATGGACTGTTCATAGTCTCGTCCACGTTTCTGAATCTGTTCTACAAGGTTTGGAATTGAAGAACGGATATAAATCATGAGGTCAGGCAGCCTGACGAGTGAAATCATCGTGTCAAACAAGTCAGAATAGTTCTGAAAATCACGATCCGACATCATGCCCATGTCATGCAGGTTAGGTGCAAAGATACGGGCATCCTCAAAGATTGTCCTGTCTTGTATGATATTGTCTTCTGACTGGGATATCTCTACCACTTCCTTGAATCTCTTGGCAAGGAAGTAAATCTGAAGGTTAAATGACCAACGAGGCATATCAGCATAGTAATCTGCCAAGTATGGATTGTTATCTACTGGTTCAAAGCGAGGATTCCATCCATATCGCTTTGCCAGCATCTTTGTGAGTGTGGTCTTGCCACATCCTATGTTTCCTGCTATTGCTATGTGCACGACGATTCTGAATTAAAAGTTAATAATTAAAAGTTAAACCTGATACGACTTGTGAGTTTTTAAGTTTTTAAGTTTGTGAGTTTTTGGGTTTGTGAGTTTTTGGGTTTGTGAGTTTTTAAGTTCTTTAGTTTTTATGTTATTGAGTTTTTGTTCCTTGGCGGAAACTCTCCGCAAGAACTAAAAAACTTAAAAACTCACAAACTCAAAAACTTAAAACAACGTTGGACTGAGTCTGTCATCAATCTTGCGGACGATAGATGCAAAATCTTCGGGATTGTGCTCGAAGTCGATGTCATCAACTTCTATCACAAGTTTTTCGCCCGTGTATTTGTTGAATACGAAATCGTCATATCTCTTGTTCATGCCCTCAAGATAGTCAATCTTCATGGCTTGCTCGTATTCACGTCCTCGTTTCTGTATGTTCTTGACAAGGTGTGGTACGGATGAGTGAAGATAAATCATGAGCCGTGGCATCTGGAGCATGGACGTAATCTGTTCAAAGAGACTCATGTATGTCTCATAGTCACGGTCGGACAGGTTGCCCATGTCATGGTTGCCTGCTGTGAACACATGTACACCCTAGTATATGCTTCGGTCAACTACGATGTTCTCCTCTGACTGCGTAATGGCAATCATATCCTTGAATCTCTGTTTGAGGAAGAACACCTCAAGGGCAAATGTCCATCGCTTGATGTCCTTGTAATAGTCGTCCAGATACGGGTTATCCACCACTGGCTCGAATTTTGCCGTCCAACCATAGTGGTGTGACAACATTCGTGTCAGAGTAGTCTTTCCGCTACCTATATTTCCGGCAATTGCTATGTACACTTTTGATTTGTTTAATTAGTGATTTTGATTGCAAAGGTAATAATTTCTTTTAATGTGATTGTTCATATATGTAAAAAAGTGTCTATATTTGCACAATATAACTGTAAACAAATGGGAAGAAATAAAGATTCACAACATGAGATAGATATAATAGGAATGCTTCTCAAGAAGAAGTGTTCTGGCACTCGTTTTCAGCAAAAGGTTATACGTCATCAGTTGCGTGTGAACTTCGAATTCAACATCAGCGACTTTGGCGAACAGGGCAAGTCCTTCGGTTATGACGAGTTGCAGGCTGCCATCCAGCGGGGTGCCATCAAGATTCTTGATGATGCCACCATTGCTGATATGAAGGCAAAGCGTGAACGTGACCGTCAGCGTGACCTTGAGGCTCGTAGGGCTGCTGGTGAGATTATAGATAATCCTGAAGAGAATGACGACTGGAAGAAGGTTCTCGAAGAGTGGAACGAATATTATAAGGAAGAACAGTAGTGCCTTTTTGTTTACATCTTGGTAGGGAACATTCGTAATGTTGCTGTCATAATGTCAAATTGCAAAGTGAGAAAATCTTACGAAGGGTTACCGAAAGGTTAGCGAAGGATTAGCGTATGACTATGCAAGTGACAAAATGTAAGATGGCATTTAACGGGTGTATTATAATGAAACAATCCTTTAATTTTTAAAATAAAAAACTATTCTAATGAAGAAAATAATAGGCTTTGCATTGGCTATGTTACCATTTATTGCCAGTGCGCAGATTCCGAAGTTCGGAAACGTTAAACCTGAAGAATTCAACCAAGTGCCAACAATCCCAGCAGATACGGCAGCAAGTGTCTATATCCTGTATCATGATGCGACTTCGTGGTTTTCCTATGAACGTAATCAGGTTTTTCTTGAGACACAGTATAAAATGCGTTTCCTTGTCCGAAAAGAAATGGGTAAGGACTATGCAACGGTAAATGTATCATATTACAATAACTCGAAGTCATCAAGAGAGAATAATGCCGTAGTTACAGGCGTTACTGCGTGTGCATATAACATTGTCGATGGTAAGAAGGTGGAAAAGACTTCCATGCCAGGCAAATATGTGTTTTCTGAGCAGACAGAGGATTATTACAAAACACTAAAGTTCACTGTGCCAAACGTTAAGGTCGGTACTATTGTCGAGTATAAGTATAACATCAAGACACCACGTTTTTGGGATGTCCCTACATGGTATGCTCAGCGTGAATATCCTGTAAAGATGGCACATCTTTCGGTAACATATCCTGATTATTTCACTTTCAATCACTTCTCAAAGGGTTATACGAACATCAACGTAAAGAAGACTCCGGAAAACGTGAATTTCTTTTCGGGCAATGGGGAAACTTCTATCTCCGGTTATCAGCTTGATTGTACAGCAAGTGATATCGTAGCATTGAAGAAGGAGGCTTTCCTTGAAAATCCAAGGATTTATGCAACCCGTATGGAGTTTGAACTTCTCGGCATCAACGTCCCTGGACAATTGTATAAATCTTTTGCAAATACATGGGACGATGTGAGAAAGGGACTCAGGGAGAATGAGCGATTCGGTAAGTACCTTGATATTAAGACTCCATTTCAGGAACAACTTGATGCCATAGACTTTTCTTCTATGAACAAGATAGAGAAGGCAACGACGGTACTGTCTGTTCTCAAGAGTAGCGTGAAGTGGAACGAGACATTTGCCTTGTACTCTAATAAGAATCCTCGTTCAGCAATAAATGAAGGTAAGGGAACAAATGCCGAACTCAACTTCCTTTTGATTGCCATGCTCAAGCATGTGGGCATTAACTGTACTCCTATGCTTGTTAAGGCACGCAGATATGGACCTATTCTTGCTCCTACACTTGACGACTTCGGTTCTTTTATCGTGGCATTTACAGGAGATGACAACGGACTTTATTTCCTTGATTCTTCATCAGATTACGGTGGCGTGAACTGTATCTCCCCTTCATTGCTAGGATATGGAGTGTTGTATGACTATACACTTGTAAACGAAGCTCTCCCAGTATATAACCTTTATGATATAAGTGGCAACATGAGTGTCATTGATGTTCAGGGACTCGTCAATGAGAACCATGAGGTACAGGTACAGCGTAAGGAGGCACGCCATGGTCTTGTGGCTTTGACATTCAAGGAAGCATACCATGAGAAGGATTCCGTGCAGTATGTGGAAGACCTCGAGAAGTCGGCAGATATCAATGTACATTCTCATTCGCTCAAGAATGTGGATGGTGTCGGTTCTATGTGCAGGGAAGTTCTTCGATTCACCAAGACATTGGGCTATGCAGGTGACAGGATGTACATCAATCCGCTTGTCTTACCAGATGAAACAAGCAACCATTTTACCGAAGAGTCACGTGTTTGTCCAGTGGAGTTCCCATATCTTCAGTCAACGGCCATTACGTCACGTCTTATCTTGCCTGATAGCTACGAGGTGGAGGAATTGCCAGAGACAAGAACCGTTTCCATGCCAGATGGCTCGGTTGCTGCTACAATAAGTGTTGAGGTCATTGGTAATGCTCTTGTGACTAAGTACAGGGCAGACGTAAACTCAACCCTCATTGTTCCTTCGATGTATGAGGAATTGCGTAAGGTATGGAATGGTATTCTTGAAATGAATAAACTTACTGTGGTATTAAAGAAGAAGTAGTGACATGCAAGTAAAATATATCTTATCATCAGTCTTGATGGCTGTTGCTTCTGGTGTCTTTGCTCAGGACTGGAATGTGAACCTTATTCCCGATTCATTGAAGAATGGAAGTCAGACATCTGTCGTGCGTCTGTGTGAAATAACTTATACTGCATTGCCATATAAGGAAGGTACTGCACATTTCCATACTGTCGTA
>JAGCWG010000256.1 GCA_017961965.1 Bacteroidaceae bacterium
AGAGTTGCGACGGATTCTGGTACATTCTCAACCACTCGCTCCATAAGAGTTTTACCCAATCCTCCACGCATTGCGTCATAGTTCTTGATTGTCGGTGGCAACTGCTGGTGGTCACCTGCAAGAATGACACGACTTGCTCTGCGCATAGCTATCCAACATGCTGGTTCCAAGGCTTGTGCAGCCTCGTCAATGAAGAGGGTAGAGAACTTGTGACCAACGAGAATCTTATTTGCCGCTCCCACAAGAGTACATGAAACGACACGGGCTTCATCGAAAAGAGAGGCACTGATGCGAACCTCAATTTCTGATGCTCTTTCTCTAAGGCGAGCTATCTTTTGATGAATATTGTCTCCTTTCTTCTTGTTCTCACGTATTTGCCTGATTGTTTTACGAATGCTCCATAGTTCTGGGTAGTCAGGATGACTCTCAAACTTACGCTCATAGGTGAAGCTGAGCATCTTGTCGTTTACTCTTGATGGATTGCCGATACGCAGTACAGGTACGCCATGGTCAATGAGTTTCTCACAAATCCAGTCAACAGCCATGTTGCTTTGTGCGCAAACCATGACTTGTGTTTCACGCTTAAGTGTCTCATAAATAGCCTCTACAAGCGTTGTGGTCTTACCTGTTCCTGGAGGTCCATGCACTACTTCCACATCCTTTGCCCATAGCACTTCGTTCACGGCTTTCTCCTGTGAAGGATTGAGCCAAGGAAATGTCTGAGCACCAAAGGTGTACTTTTGTGGCTTTATCTGTCCTGCAATGATGTCTCGAAGGTCAGCAAGACGATTCTTCTTTGCGTTTGTAACATCGTCAAGAGCGTGAAACATCGTCTTGAAACTTGTCTCGTCAAAGAATAGTTGGACGCCTAAGTTGTCTGCATTCTGCAAATCAATAAGTGCTTGATTGTTCGGGATTGAAACAACCATTGTTGCACCATCTGTATAGCATACTTGACAGGAATGATTGAAATACTTTATCTCGTTGTTTTCACCTATACAAAAGAATTGTACAGGCTTGCCATATTCAAAACAATGGTCGATGTCATTCTCATCCTCCGACTCGTTCTCGTTGTTTATCTGTACAACAAGCTGGTTGAGCGAGTTGTAATAGCTCTTGCCTGCAGACACTGGATACCAGCACAATCCACGATGAACCTTGCGCTTGATACCCATCTTCTCTGTCTGAATGCGGAATTCTTCTTTCTCCGCTTCATATTCCATTGTCAACAACTGGCGAAGCTGTTGTAAGTATAATGTTGAATTTTGCATGATTATCTTAGAATTGTTGCGTCATAGAGCATTCTGACAATGGTGTCCTTGAGTTTCATGTGCTTCTTGCACAGATTATAGACGGAATCAAATTCCTGACTGAATGACGGCTTGTTTTTGCTTGTATCCTTTGCCCATTGTTCCCACGCCATCTTAAAGAGTTCGTGTGCACCAATGTAATTATCTTCCGTGACGAACACAAATGCACCAATGAGGATATCTCGTGTATTTTCTGAACCGATAACGTGCTCACACAATTTATCGAGGTTTCCCGTACCGAGGAGACATTCCGTGAGAATGTTGCTTATACCAGACGTATCTGGTGCAATGTATTGCAACTTGTAAACATAGTCAAGTGCCTCTGCGTATCTTTCCGTACGGCACAAGCACTTGCTTATCCCCAACAAATGGCTTGTATTCTCTGGTTGCATGGCTAAAAGCTCTTTGTAATAGCCAATGCACTCTTCATATTCTCCTTTTGCTGTAAGTACTGCAACAAGATGACTGAGTGTCCAATGAGAGTTACTGTTGAGAGCGTAAGCCTTACGGTAGTATTCTACACATTCAAGACCTTCTTTTTCAAGACAGAACGCAAGTTTTTGGAACAATCCAGCATTTTCTTCCGCCTCAGGAATGTCAACGGCTTGGAAGGCTTTAAGAGTGTAGTGGTAAAGCCCATTGCGAAGAAGTACGTTGCCCATTTCCTTATAGTAGTTGTCAAGAAGGTTTTCTGACTGCTCGTTGCCTGATTCACTAGTTAATATGTTGCACCAGTTCATGTCCATTGGCAAGAAAGAGTATTCTTTCTTATTGTCACTTATACTATGTCTAAATGGATTGTAGAACTGCGAATGTTGAGGATAAAGAAAGTAGAAACGATACAGGTCAAATATGTAGAATCTACATATTCGATGAGCAGACATGTTGCTTTTATCTTTAGCCTTACTTTCAAGAATATCACGTTCTTCTTCAGTTATTTGTGATTGTAATCTGTTTGACAAATTACCTATGGTTTCACCAATACTTGTGATGGAAATGGCAAAAGAATAAAGGTCACTATTGCAAAATGGAGTTGAGTTAATCATTGCTCCCACAAAACCCGTGATTTGTCCTTGTTCACTTTTGCTTATCAGCGGTGATTTAGGATCAAAAGGGTAGAACCAATGTGATG